>NZ_JBMGJV010000028.1:0-57701 GCF_051025295.1 Candidatus Dedyshia acidiphila
CATGGTAAGTGGCAGTGGCCGCCTGAAGGAGTAGTGAATGAAATCTGGTTTGCTTCTGACGGTAGCCTCGTTCGCAATCGCGAGCAGTGCCGCGCTTGCGCAATATCCCGGCCGCGTCGATACGGAGAAGAAGGCTGCAACGTCGAGCCTGCGCTCGGTCGCTGTCCTGGAAACGACTGGCGATCCGAAGCATCCGGCGGCGACGCGCCTGGTTCCGGTGTCGCTGTTCGATGGAGAGCGGCTCGAAGACGGTGGCCTGTATCTGGCGCGGCCCGTGCCGCTCGCGCTCGACAGCGGGACGGAGTACGAGGTGGAGAGCTCCGGTGTGCCGCAGGGCTGGTACGACGTGAATAGCGCACGGCAGATCGGCACGGACTGGTTCGGTGTCGGCGATCTGAAGCCTTACATCGCGCCTCCGCCGAAGAAGCTCCACCCCTCGAAGGATCCCCCGACGGTGGTGCATGACAAGGCGCCAGCCGACGATCGCCCGCACTTCGTGCGCCGAGACCAGACGCCGGCAACGCCCGGTACCGCGAGCGCGACGCCTCAGCCGCAGGCATCCCAGGCGTCCTCTGCTCCGGTCGATCCGGATCGTCCAAAGCTGCGCCGCCGTCCGGATGAAGAGCGGCCGGCCGAGACCGCGTCCGCAGCACCGGCCGAAACGCCAAGCGCAGCGCCCGACCCCGAGCGCCCGCACCTGGGACACGGCGTGCCAGCTGATCTGAAAGATGAAGCGAAGCCGCTCGAGATCACGCCCGTGGATATGAATCAGCGTGTCGCCGTCTCGGATGCTGACAAGGTGGCGCCGCAGACCTGGGCCTATGACTGGGCGAGCGCCGGCGATGCCGCGAACGCGCAGAAGGAACTCGAAGCGCAGGCTGCGCAGTTGTTGGCGGCCGCGCCAGCGGCGTCCGGCTCACCAGCCACGCCCAAGCCCGCCGCAGTCAGAACGCCCGCCGGAGCAGGTCATACTGCACACCACACGACGCCGCGCTCTGCGCGCGTGAGGCCGGCAGACAAGGCGATTTCGGCGCTCACGGATGTGACGTTTCACGCGTTCGCGCTCACCAACGGAAGCGGCGCAACACTGGTGCTGACTGCGCGTGAGACCGGGACCACGCGATCGATTGCGCTGATCGCACAGCAGGATATCTACGGCAAGATCCAGGTAGTGTGGCACTCGATTACGGATGATCAGCATCTTGACGTCACGCCGCAGATGAGGCTCGTGGATGCGGTGGACCCGCGCGGCGACGGACGCGCGCACCTGCTGTTCGAGCAGCGCAACACGACTGATCGCCGATTCGTGCTGTATGCCGTGGGCGCGAATAGTGCGCAGCCGGTGTTTGCCGGCGATCCGCTTCCGCTGCATCCGATCGCCGCGCCAGCAACCGACTAGCAACCTTAAGGGTGCTGCGGAAGCTGTGTGCGATCCCAACCTCCGCCCAGTGACTTGACCAGCTGCACGCTCGCAGAAAACTGTCGCGTGGTGATGTCCGCCGCCGTGCGTCGATTGGTGAGTTCGATTGCCTGCGCCGTGATGACCTCAAGCGACGTGGTCAGCCCGCCCTTGTAGCGATTCGTCGAGATTTGGAGCGAGCGCTGCGCGTCAGCAACAGTGCGGGCCTGCTGCGCTGCCTCCTGGTTCAGAATGGTCAGTGACGAGAGCTGATCCTCGACATCCTGGAAGGACTGCAGCACGGTCTGCCGGTAGTTCGCGACCTGCAGGTCGTAGGCTGCGCGCGCCTGATCGCTCAATGCGCGACGACGGCCTGCGTCGAACAGAATCTGCGTCGCCGAGCCACCGAGCGACCACAGCGCACTGGGCCCCTGGAAGAGGATGCCCGGGCGTTTCGATTCCACGCCGCCGGTCCCGATGAGGTTAAGCCTCGGATAGTATGCGGCGATGTCGATGCCGATCTGCTCATTCGCCTGCGCCGCTCGGCGCTCGGCCGCGGCAACGTCAGGGCGGCGTTCCAGCAGCTCCGAAGGCACGCCGACAGGGAAGCTAGGCAGCGCCAACGTGAGTGGCGCTGGCGGCAAAGCGAAGGCGGATGCCGGCTGCCCGGTGAGTGTCGCGATGGCGTGCTCATACTGCGTGCGCGCGATGCTCACATCCACATCCTGGGCGCGTGTCTGGTCGAGCTGCGTCTGCGCCAGGGCCACATCCGATTCGCTCGCGACACCGCCACGGAATCGTGTCTGTGTCAGCTGCAGGTAGTGATCGTATTGCGCGATCGTGTCGTCGAGCAGTTGCTTCTGCGTGTCGAGGCCGCGCAACTCGAAGTAGTCGAGCGCCAGCTCCGAGCGGATGCTCAGGTCGGCATTTGCCAGCTCCGCGGCGGAGGCCTGGGCTACATCGCGCGCCTGCTGCACGGAGCGACGAATGTCGCCCCACAGGTCGGGCTCCCAGCTTGCCTGTCCGGCGACGACGTAATCGCTGTACGGATTGCCGCTGGTCGGCACGCCGATAGGACGATTGTTCGACTGGCGCGTGCGCGTGTACTGCGGCGTGAGCGCAACCTGTGGATAGTAGTTGGCCCGGTAGTAGCGGATTGCAGCCAAGGCTTCGGTGTACTGGGCCAGAGAGGCTTTGAGGGTCTGGTTGGAGATCGTCACGCGATCTTCGAGCGTGTTGAGCTGCGGGTCGCCGTAGGCCTCCCACCACTTGCCGCGGACGCGATCGTCTCCGGGCTGCGCCTGTTTCCAGCCCACGCCGGGTGCGTTCGGCGGCGGCACGCTGGGTATAGACACGCCGGGCTCCTCCTTGTAGGACGGAGCCATCGCCGCATCCGGCGTCTTGTAATTCGGGCCCACCTTGCAGCCGCCAAGCGCCGCGGCGATGGTTAGCGCCATGCCCGCAAGCATCAGCCGGCGAATGCTTGTTCTTGTTGCTGTCCTCACTGTCCCTGCTCCGCTCGATTCTGTCCCGGCTGGATGACGTGCAGCTTCTCGCCTTCGATCACCGAGTCCGGAGGATTCGTCACAATCATGGTATCTGGTTCGAGGCCGCTGACCACCTGCACCGTATCGCCGTCGTCGTGCCCGAGCACGATTGGCAGCAGCTTCGCGATGTCGCCGTTCGCGGTGTGATCGACCGTGACCACGCGCAGCCCTTCGCTGCGGAAGAGCAGCGCCGAGACGGGAATCACTGCTGTTGCCACGGGGCGGCCTACCTTCAGGTGAACCTCCGTGTAGGCGCCGGGAGTCAGCTCGCCCTTGGCGTTTGGCACATCGATTTCGACCAGCAAGGTGCGCGAGGTCAGGTCAATCGACTTCGCCGTGCGGACCAGCCTGCCTTCGAAGGTGCGCCCCGGGTACTCTGCGAACGTAAGCTGCGCGTTCACGCCCGGCAGTGCATCCCGCGAGTAGAGTTGCGGCACATTCACGTACACGCGGAGCACGTTTGTGGAGGCCATGTGGAACAGTTCCCGTGCTGCGCCGGCGTCGATGAGTTGCCCGATGTCGATGCTGCGCGAGGTGATGACACCATCGAATGGGGCATAGATATGTTCGAATCCGGCCAGTTGCTCCAGCCGCTGCACGTTTGCCTGCTGCGCACGAACCGTGGTGTTGCTGGACTGCGCCTGCGTGGTGAAGTTCTCCGTCTCCTGTCGCGACACGGCGTCCGAGCCGAGCAGGTCCTGGTAGCGCCTGGCCGTGGTCTTTGCGAGGCTGGCGTTCGACTCTGCGGTCGCCAGATCGGCGCGTGCCTGCAGAAGCTGCTGGTCGACTTCGGGCGAGCTGATCTCGGCCAGCAGCTGTCCCTTGCGTACATGCGCGCCGATGTCGAAGTTCCAGCGGCGGAGATAGCCGTTGGTGCGCGCGTAGATCGGCGCATCTTCGAACGCGTAGATGTTGCCGGGCAGCACAATTTCCGCGTTGGGCGAGCCGTTCTGCGCTTTTGCGAGCAGCACATCGGGCGCAGCCAGCGCGCTTGTCTCTGCGGCGAGTGTGGTGCCGGCATGCTTGCGCTGGATGATGCCGACCACCACGATCACGATGCCGGCGACCAGCACGATCGCAAGAAAGGTGAGCGCAGCGCGCGCGGAGACTTGAGCGGGCGCAGTCTCCGCGCGCGGCGGGTTCGTCTCGGAATTACGATCAGGCTGGTTCATGATCCTCGAAGCTCCCGGTATTGCCGGTTTTGTTGCCGTTCCGACCCGCGTTCTGCCGGCGACGCTCAAGCGCACCGTGCACGACGCTGAAGAAGGTGGGAACAAAGAAGAGTGTTGCCGCCGTGGCGAAAAGAAGACCTCCGATGACAGCGCGGCCGAGTGGCGCATTCTGTTCGCCGCCGTCGCCCAGGCCGAGCGCCATCGGCACCATGCCGATGATCATCGCCAGCGCCGTCATCAAGACCGGACGGAAGCGAGTGAACCCGGCATCCAGTGCGGCGCGGAGTGCGTCACCACCATTGCTCTCCATCTGCTCGCGGGCGAACGAGACCACGAGGATGGAGTTGGCCGTCGCGACGCCCATACACATGATGGAGCCGGTCAGCGCGGGCACGCTGATGTGTGTGCCGGTAAGAAAGAGCATCCACACGATGCCGGCCAGCGCGGCAGGCAATGCGGCGATGATGATGAACGGATCGAGCCATGACTGGAAGTTGACGACGATCAGCAGGTAGACCAGCAGGATTGAAAAGAGCAGGCCGCCGATCAGGCCAAGGAACGACGAGTTCATCGTCTGCACCTGGCCACGCACCACCAGGCGCGAGCCGCTGGGCAGTTCCTTGTGGTGCGCAGCAAGAATCTTGTTGATCCGGTCCGAGACGCTGCGCAGGTCAGCGCGCTCCACATTGCCGTAAATATCGACTACGGGCTGAATGTTGTAGTGGGTCACGGTGGCAAGCTGTTCGCCGCGCGTGATCGATGACAGGTTGCCGAGGATCTGCACCGGCTTGCCACCCATCTGTGCGGCCGGCGCGAAGACGCTGGGGCCGGTGTTGCCAGCGGCATTGCTGGCCGGGGTGAGCGGGATGTTCTGCAGATCGTTCAGTGTGTCCAGCGCATACTGCGGGGTCTGCGTTGCGATATTGTAACTAACGCCGTTCTTAGGATTCAGCCAATAGGTGGGCTGGGTCTGGAACGATCCGCTGAGCGCCACCAGTAGTGAACCCGCCACATCGCGCTGCGTCAGCCCGATGTCCTGCGCGCGTGAGCGGTCCACGTCAACGAACATGCGCGGCTGGTTGATGGGCTGCTGGATGCGCAGGTCTGCCGTCCCAGGCACGTACTTGATCTCATTCAGCAGGCGCTCGGCAAAGGCGTGGTTCGCGCTCTGGTTTGGGCCGATCACCTGGACGTCGAGCGGCGCCGGCAGACCGAAGTTCAGGATCTGCGTGGTGATGTCGACGGGCAGGCTGTAGAACGTGACGCCAGGGAACTGTTCTGCCAGCTTGCCGCGCAGGTCCTGCACGTACCGGTCGGTCGAGTGGTGATCCTTCGAGAGCGAGACCGTGATGTCCGCGTCGGCCGTGCCCACCACGCCCGAGTTGCTGTAGGAGAGGTTCAGGCCGGAGTAGGGAACGCCAATGTTGTCAATGATAGTGACGATTTCGCGGCGCGGGACTTCGCGGCGGATCGCGCCATCCACCTCGTCGCACAGGCGCGCCATCTCCTCGATGCGTGTGCCGGTTCGTGCCCGCACATGCAGCTTGAACTGCCCCGCATCGACGGAGGGGAAGAAGTCCTGACCCAGCCACGGGTAGAGCAGCGCGAACGAGCCGAGGCAGAAGATCACGAACAGGATCAGGAAGACGGTGCTCCGTGCGACGGCGAGCCCGAGCAGTCCGTGATAGAAGCCGCGAAGCTGCTCGAAGCGATGCTCGAACCCAAGCTGGAAGCGCACGAACGGGTTCCGGCTCTGCTGCTTGCGCTCTTCCTGCTCCGGGTCGTGCGCTTGCAGTAGATACTTCGCCATTGTCGGCACGACCGTGCGCGACAGGAAGTACGAGGCGAGCATGGCGAAGACGACGGACTCAGCGAGCGGGACAAAGAGATACTTTGCAACGCCGCCGAGAAAGAACATCGGCACGAACACGATGCAGATCGACAGTGTCGAGACAAAGGCCGGAATCGCGATCTGCGCGGCGCCGTCAAAGATGGCCTGCTCGATCTCCTTGCCTTCTTCGAGGTTGCGATTGACGTTCTCGATCTCGACCGTGGCGTCATCGACCAAGATGCCAACGGCAAGCGCCAGTCCGCCCAGCGTCATGATGTTGATGGTCTCGCCGAGCGCGCTCAGCAGGATCAGCGAGACGAGGATGGAGAGCGGAATCGAAACGGCGATGATCAGGGTCGAGCGCCAGCTGCCGAGGAAGACCAGGATCATGAAGCCGGTGAGGCAGAAGGCGATGATTGCCTCGCGGACAACGCCGGTGATCGCGCCTTTGACGAAGATCGATTGATCGGAGAGCGGTGTCAGGCGCAACTGTGGAGGCAGCGCGGCCTTGATGCCGGGCAGCTTGCCGTAGATGCCCTTGATGATGTCCAGCGTGGAGGCGTTGCCGTTCTTCTGGATGGTGAGCAGGGCGGCGCGCTGGCCATCCACGCGCACGATGTTGGTCTGCGGCGGAAAGCCGTCCCGCACATGCGCCACATCGCGGATGTAAACGGTGGCGCCGTTCACCTGACGGATGGGCAGATCGTTCAAGCCATCGATCGTGGTCGGCGCACTGTTCGTCTCCACCTGATATTCGTAGGCGCCCACTTTGACGGTGCCCGAAGGCAGGATCAGGTTCTGGTTGGCGATCGTGTTCGAGACGTCGCTTGGGGACAGCCCTTTGGCCTGCAGCTGCTTCAGGTCGAGATCCACCTGCACCTGGCGCTGCTTGCCGCCGTAAGGGTAGGGGACGGCAGCGCCACGCACGGTGACGAGCTGCGTGCGAACGAAGTTGAGACTGATGTCATTGAGTTGTTGTTCGGTCAGCCCTTCACCCGAGACGCCGAGCTGCAGGATCGGTACGCTCGACGCGCTGTAATCGATGATCAGCGGCGGTGTCGTGCCCGCGGGCAATTGGCGCAATTGCGTCTGCGAGACAGCCGTGACCTGCGCGATTGCCATCGACAGGTTCACCTGTGGCTGGAAGTAGAGCTTGACGACCGCGACGCCGTTCAGCGAGTTCGACTCGATGTGGTCGATGTTGTCGACCGTCGTCGTCAGGGCGCGCTCGGTGATGGTGATGATGCGCTCCGACATCTGCTCGGCGGAGAGCCCCTGGTAATTCCAGATAATGCTCACCACGGGGATGTCGATATTAGGGAAGATATCGACCGGCGTATTCAGGATCGAAAGCGGTCCGACGATGAGCAAAAGCAGCGCAAGGACGGCAAACGTATACGGCCGTCGAAGCGCGAGACGAACAATCCACATAGTGTTTTCGGACTTCCTGTAAACCGGACTGATGCCGGCCCGCTCTCCCTGTCCGCGCGAGCCGGAACGGAGGGGAGTGCAACATAGTGGGGCGGATGCCCCCAGTGTACAAAGAGAACCGGGTTCACCCGGACCGCACGGAGCGGCTCCCCTTCGCCTGCTGACTTGCCCTGGTGACGAGTGTCGCTCAGCCGCAGCGGCGGAGCGTGTCTCGAAGCCGGCGATTCTCCTGCTCAGCTTGAGCGCTGCTTAGGTAGATGTGAGATGCTGCCGGACCGATGCAGAAACTCCCACGTCAGCCGCAGGCGGCCTAAGTTCGAGTGACCCGCATGCGTGTTCCACATCGCCGGGTCAAAGAACAGAAGAGGGGCTCTGGCATCCTGGGAAATGCTGGAAAAGATTTACTCTTGTGCGAGAAACCAAAGCTCGTTCCTGTCCGTCTCCTAGCACAAGGCCGGCACCCCGCCCGCACTCGGGATGACACGCTGGTTCGAAAGCAGGCCGACGCCAGGGTTCGAGCTTCGGACCTATCGCATCGAGCCTCAGACGGCACAACGGAAAGAAGACTGCTCATGTCACCTGCTGCTCCAGTTGAACAGGCTCCCACCTCCACTTATGCGTACCGTGTTCCAGGTGGTGAGCCGCCCGCCGGCAGCCCGCCGGAGGAACCACGCCGTGGCGGCTGGGTCCGCTGGGTGGTGCTGCTCGTGCTGCTCTCGCTGGCTGGTCTTATCACCTGGCGCACCGTTACGGCGAAGCGTGAGGAGCAGGCCACCGCGGCCCGTCGCCAGCAGGCGATGGCGAACATGGCGATTCCGGTCCAGGTGGTTGCGGTGCAGCAGCGCACGGTCCCGATCTATCTCACGGGACTCGGGACCATCACGCCGTATTACAGCGTCAAGATCACCCCTCGCGTGACCGGCGAGTTGCTGCGCGTTAACTTCCACGAGGGCCAGGACGTGCACAAGGGCGAAGAGCTGATGACGATCGATCCGCGCCCCTACCAGGCGACGCTCGATCAGGCACGCGGCCAGCTGGCACGCGACCAGGCTCAGCTGCAGAACAACCAGGCGGAGTTCAACCGCTACAAGGCCCTGTACGACCAGGGCGTGGTTTCCAGGGAGCAGCTCGATACCTACCAATCCAACCTGGGCCAGTTCCAGGGTGCGATCAAGGCAGACGAGGCCTCGATCGAATCAGCTGAGCTGAACGTGACCTACTGCCACATCAAGTCGCCGATCGACGGCAAGGTCGGGCTCCGCCAGGTCGATCCCGGCAACCTGATCACCGCAAACACGACGCAGGCGCTCGTGATCAACCAGTTCCGGCCCATCGCGGTCTACTTCACGCTGCCGGAGGATGCTCTGCAGCGCGTGCTCGGCAAGCTGCGCTCCGACCACCACATGGACGCGATCGCCTATGACCGCTCCGACACGCACCAGCTCGAGAGCGGCCAGTTGATGGCCGCCGACAACCAGATCGACGTGACTACAGGCACGGACAAGCTGAAGGCGGTCTTTGCCAACCAGGATGAGGGTCTTTTCCCGAACCAGTTCGTCAACGTTCACCTCGTGCTCGAGCAGCGCAACAACGCCATCCTGGTGCCTGCGGCGGCCGTCCAGCACGGCACGGAGGGCGACTTCGTGTGGTTAGTGAAGCCCGGCTCGACAGGCGCGCAGCCGAGCTCGGCGAGCACCGATGCGTCGGATGCACCGAGTGGCGGCCGCCAGACCCGGGGTTCCGGGCAGCCCGCTGCGACGACGGGCACGCAGGACGGTCCGCAGCGTGCGCAGGCAGGCCCCAGCGGCACCGCGCAGATGCAGCCCGTTGTGGTTGACACCACCGAGGGCTCGATTGTGGTGCTCAAGAGCGGCGTTGCCCCTGGCGATCTGGTCGTGGTGGATGGCGCAGACAAGCTCCAGAACGGCAACAAGGTCGTCACCTCGATGGCGCGGCGCACGAACAGCGGCCAGCCGCCGCCGCAACAACAGCAGCTAGGTCCCTCGTGAGTCCTTCTCGCATCTTTATCCTTCGACCCGTGGCCACCTCGCTCCTGATGGTGGCCATCCTGCTGGCCGGCTTTGTCGCGTACCGGCAACTGCCGGTGTCGGCGCTGCCGGAGGTCGATTACCCGATTATTCAGGTCGTCACGTTCTATCCCGGCGCCAGCCCCGATGTGATGTCGTCCGCGGTGACAGCGCCGCTCGAGCGCCAGTTCGGCCAGATGCCGGGGCTGAACCAGATGACCTCGACCAGTTCGCAGGGCGGCTCGGTCATCACGCTGCAGTTCAATCTCGACGAAGACATCGATGTTGCCGAGCAGGAGGTGCAGGCCGGCATCAACGCTGCGCAGACCTTCCTGCCGCAGGGGCTGCCCAACCCGCCGATTTACAACAAGGTGAACCCGGCCGACCAGCCGGTCATGACGCTCGCGCTGACGTCGGAGACGATGCCGCTGACGCGGGTGGAAGATCTGGCCGACAGCAACCTGGCGCAGAAGATCTCGCAGGTACCGGGCGTAGGACTCGTCTCGATCGCCGGCGGACAAAAGCCGGCCGTCCGCATCCAGGCGAACCCGGCTCAGCTCGCCGCATACGGCATCAGCCTTGAAGACCTGCGCACCGCCGTCGCCGCAGCCAACGTGAACACCGCGAAGGGTAGCCTGAACGGCACGCGTCAGGCCTACACGATCGGCGCGAACGATCAGCTGCTCACCTCCGCCGAGTACCGGCCGGTGATCGTGGCCTACCGCAATGGCGCACCGGTGCGCATGTCGGATGTGGCGGACATCATCGATGGCGCGGAGAACACGATGCAGGCGGCCTGGATGAATCGCCAGCCTGCCGTGATCGTCAACGTGCAGCGGCAGCCGGGCGCCAACATCATCGCAGTCGTCGATCGCATTCGCAAGATCCTGCCGCAGTTGCAGAACACCCTGCCGGTGTCGATCCACGTGCAGGTGCTCACCGATCGCACGGAGACCATCCGCTCCTCTGTCGAGGACGTGCAGTTCGAACTGATGCTCACCATTGCGCTGGTCGTGATGGTGATCTTCCTGTTCCTGCGCAGCGTGGCCGCGACCATCATCCCCAGCGTGGCCGTGCCGCTCTCGCTGGTCGGCACCTTCGGCATCATGTACCTGCTCGGGTACAGCCTGAATAACCTCACCCTGATGGCACTCACGATCTCGACCGGCTTCGTCGTCGACGACGCCATCGTGATGATCGAGAACATCACGCGCTACATCGAGGAGGGCGAGCAGCCACTCGTGGCGGCGCTCAGGGGATCCGAGCAGATTGGCTTCACCATCGTCTCGCTCACCGTTTCGTTGATCGCGGTGCTGATCCCGCTGCTCTTCATGGGCGACGTCGTGGGCCGGCTCTTCCGGGAGTTTGCCATCACGCTCGCGGTCACCATCCTGGTCTCGGCCGTCGTCTCTCTGACGCTGACGCCGATGATGTGCGCCAAGCTGCTGCGTCATAAGCCGGCCGCGCAGCAGAACGTCTTTTATCGCCGGTCGGAGCAGTTCTTCGAGTATGTGATCCGCAAGTACGGCGAGACGCTCCAGTTCGTGCTGCGCCATCGTTTCGCCACTCTGCTGGTCACCATCGGCACGCTGGTTCTGACGCTGCTCCTGTATGTCGTCGTGCCCAAGGGCTTCTTCCCGATCGAAGACACGGGCGTGATTCTTGGCATTTCCGAGGCGCCGCAATCGGTGTCGTTCGCGAGTCTGGCTGAACGGCAGCAGCGGCTCGCCGATACCATCCTCCGTGACCCGGACGTGCTCAGCCTCAGCTCCTTCATCGGCGTCGACGGCGTGAACACAACGATGAACAGTGGCCGCATCCAGATCAATCTGAAGCCGCTGGCGCAGCGCACGGACCGGGTGAATGCCATCATCCAGCGTCTGCAGAGCTCAGTGCGCAATGTGCAGGGCATCACGCTGTACATGCAGCCGCTGCAGGATCTCACCGTTTCGGATGTGGTGAGCCGCACGCAGTATCAGTACTCACTCGAAGGCGCGGACGCGAATGAGCTGCGCACGTGGACTGTGCGCCTGGTCGACGAGTTGCGCAAGCATCCGGAGCTCACCGACGTTGCCAGTGATCTGCAGGACCAGGGGCTCGAGACCGACCTCATCGTCGATCGCGACACGGCGTCCCGCCTCGGCGTCAGCATGGCCACGATTGACAACGTGCTCTATGACGCGTTCGGTCAGCGCCAGGTCTCGACGATGTACACGCAACTGAATCAGTACCATGTGGTGCTCGAGGTATCGCCGAACTTCCAGGTCGATCCGAGCAAGCTGAGCAGCCTGTATGTGGCCTCCTCGACCGGCACAGAGGTCCCGCTGAGCACCTTCGTCAAGGTGCAGCCGACCAACACGGTGCTATCCATCGATCACCTGGGACAGTTCCCGGCCAGCACGATCTCATTCAACCTGGCTCCGGGCGCCTCGCTCGGCGACGCGGTTCGCATCATCAATCAGGTCGAGAACGACCTGCACATGCCGGAGACGGTGAACGCCAGCTTCCAGGGCACGGCCAAGGCGTTCGAGTCCTCGCTCACCAATGAGCCCATTCTCATCCTCGCCGCACTGATCACTGTCTACATCGTGCTGGGCGTGCTCTATGAGAGCTACATTCACCCGGTCACGATTCTCTCGACGCTGCCCTCGGCAGGCGTGGGTGCGATCCTTGCGCTGCTGCTCTTCCGCATGGACCTGAATGTGATCGGCATTATCGGGATCATCCTGCTGATTGGCATCGTGAAGAAGAACGCCATCATGATGATCGACTTCGCGCTCGAGGCAGAGCGGCAGGGCGGCAAGAGCTCTGAGGCGGCGATCTACGAAGCGTGCCTGCTGCGCTTCCGCCCCATCATGATGACCACAATGGCAGCGCTGCTCGGGGGCCTGCCTCTCGCACTTGGCACCGGCATGGGTTCGGAGCTGCGCAAGCCGCTCGGCATCACCATCGTTGGTGGCCTGATCGTCTCGCAGGCGCTCACGCTTTACACCACGCCGGTGATTTACATCTACTTCGACCGGCTTGCGCAGCGGCTCTCCCGTAGTCGCCGCGCGTCGATGCAGGTCACCGAACATACGGTCTCGGCGGACTAGGGCGATCGCATGCATCTCTCCGCACCCTTCATCCGCCGCCCCGTGGGCACCTCGCTGCTCAGCCTCGCGCTGCTGCTGGCCGGCGCAGTCGCGTATGCGCTGCTCCCCGTCTCATCGCTGCCCGAGGTCGACTTTCCGACGATCAACGTGCAGGCCAGCCTGCCCGGCGCCAGCCCCGAGACAGCTGCGTCCTCGCTTGCCACGCCATTGGAACGCCAGTTCGGCCGCATCGCCGGCGTGACAGAAATGACATCGTCGAGCACGCTCGGCGGCTCGAACATCACGCTGCAGTTCGACTTGAGTCGCGACATCAACGGAGCCGCGCGCGATGTGCAGGCCGCGATCAATGGGGCACGCGCGCAGTTGCCGGCGAACATGCCGCAGAATCCGCACTTCTATAAAGCGAATCCTGCGGACGCGCCGATCATGATCCTCGCGCTCACTTCAAACGTCCTCAGCCGGCCCGAAATGTTCGACGCCGCGGACTCGGTGCTGCAACAGAAGATCTCGCAGGTGCCGGGCGTGGGTCAGAGCTTCGTCGGCGGGGGCGCCAGCCCCGCGGTCCGTGTCGAGGCCAACCCGCTGCAGTTGAGCGCGTACGGCATCGGGCTCGAATCGCTGCGCGCGACGCTTGGCGCGGTCAACCAGAACATGGCGACCGGCTACTTCCGCAACAACCGCCGCATCAGCGACATTCGGACCAACGATCAGCTCTTTCACGCGAGCGCCTATGCGCCGCTGGTCGTCGGCTACAACCAGCAGACCGGCGCTGCGGTGCGCCTGCAGGACATCGCGCAAGTCGTGGACTCCAGCTCAAACCTGTACACCTCGGGCCTGGTGAACGGGAAAGACGCCGTCCTGATCATCATTTTCAAGATTGCCGGCGCGAACGTGATCGAGACGGTCGATCGCGTCAAGGCGGCACTGCCTTCGCTCGAGGCATCGGTCTCGCCACTCATCCACACCAGCATCGTGCTCGACCGCACCACCACGATCCGTGCCGCGGTTCGCGACGTGGAGATCACGCTGTTGATCTCGATCGTTCTGGTCATCGTCGTGGTCTTTGTGTTCCTGCGGGATCTTTGGGCGACCATCATCCCCAGCGTCGCCGTGCCGCTCTCGCTGGTCGGCACGTTTGGCGTGATGTACCTGCTCGGCTACACGCTCGACAATCTCTCGCTGATGGCCCTCACCATCTCCACTGGTTTCGTGGTCGACGATGCGATTGTCGTACTCGAGAACATCACCCGCTATCTAGAGCAGGGCCTGACACCGGTGGACGCAGCGCTCAAGGGTTCGCGCGAGATCGGCTTTACCGTGCTCTCGATGAGCACATCGCTCATCGCCGTCTTCATCCCCATCCTGTTGATGGGTGGGATCGTGGGCCGTCTCTTCCGCGAGTTCGCCGTCACGCTCTCGGTCGCGATTGCCGTCTCGCTGGTCGTCTCTCTGACGACGACACCCATGATGTGCGCGCGATTCCTGAAGCCACACAACCCGAGCACGCGCAGCGGGTGGTACCTGCTCGGCGAGCGCATGTTCAATCGCCTGCTCGCCTCCTACGAACGCGGCCTGCGCTGGGTGCTGCGCCACCAGAACGTCACCCTGCTGATCGCGGTTGCGACGCTCGCGCTGAATATCTATCTGTTCATCATCGTGCCCAAGGGCTTCTTCCCGCAGCAGGACGCGGGCCGGATGGGTGGCGCGGCGCGCGCATCTCAGGACATCTCCTTCGCCTCCATGGCAGTGAAGCAGGAGCAGCTGGCGAACATCGTCAAGCAGGATCCGGCGGTCGATTACGTGATGGCGTTTGCGGGCAGCGGCGGTGGTGGCGCCACGACCAATGTCGGTCGCATGTTCGTCTCGCTCAAGCCGCTCAGCGACCGTCATGCGACAGCGGACCAGGTGATCAATCGGCTGCGCCCCAAGCTCTCGCACATCCCTGGCGTGCAGCTCTTCCTGCAGGCAGCGCAGGAAATTTCCGTCGGTGGACGAGCCAGCGATGCGCAGTACCAGTACACCCTGCAGGATCCCAATCTAGACGAGCTGAACGCGTGGGCGCCGCGTCTGCTGGGCAGGATGCGCACCATGCCGGAGCTACGGGACGCCTCAACGGATCAGCAGGAGAACGGGCTGGAGGCGCGGCTGGTGATTGACCGTGACAGCGCCGCACGCCTTGGCGTGACCGCGCAGGCCATCGACAACGTGCTCTACGACGCCTTCGGTCAGCGCCAGGTTTCGACCATGTACACGGGGTTGAATCAGTACTACGTCGTGATGGAGGTCGACCCCAAGTTCCAGCGCGATCCGGACGCGCTCGACAACATCTACGTGCGCTCGAGTAACAGCACGAACGTTCCGCTCTCCGCGATCTCGCATTTTGAACGCCGTCGCACGGCACTCGCGGTGAACCACTCGGGCCAGTACCCGTCCATCACGCTGACCTTCAACCTGGCGCCCGGCATCGCTCTCGGCCAGGCAGTTACGGCGCTTGAAAAGGCCAAGCAGGAGATGCAGTTCCCGAGCACCGTGCAGGCGGCCTTCTCCGGCACCGCGCAGGCCTTCCAGTCGTCACTTTCGAGTGAGCCGCTGCTGATCGCGTTTGCGCTCGGCACGGTCTACATCGTGCTGGGTGTGCTTTATGAGAGCTTCGTGCACCCGATCACGATTCTTTCCACGCTGCCCTCCGCTGGCGTCGGCGCGCTACTGGCGCTGCTGCTGACGCATACAGAGCTCAGCGTCATCGCGCTGATCGGCATCATCCTGCTGATCGGCATCGTGAAGAAGAACGCCATTATGATGATCGACTTCGCGCTCTCGGCCGAACGCGTGGATGGCCGTTCGCCCGAAGAGGCGATCTACGAAGCGTGCATCCTGCGTTTTCGCCCCATCATGATGACCACGATGGCCGCGCTCCTGGGTGGTCTGCCGCTGGCACTGGGAACCGGCACGGGTTCCGAACTGCGCCGCCCGCTCGGCATCACGATCGTGGGCGGCCTGATCGTCTCGCAGATGCTGACGCTGTTCACCACGCCGGTGGTCTACCTGGTTTTCGATCGCCTGCGTCTTGCGTTCATTCCGGGCCACAAGGATCGCCTGCTCACGGCCGAGCAGGCCGGCGACTAACGCAAGCTACTGCAATGAGAGAGGCGACGCCGAAGCGCCGCCCTCTGGTGTTGCAGGATCAGGCTTAGCGAGCGAACGACTGCTCCAGAACGTCCGCCGCGTAGCTGGCCTTCTTCTCCGGGTAGTAGGCGTTCGAGACGTACTGCTCGAGCATGCGCTGCGTGTTGAAGAACGATCCGTTCATAGCGATCGTGGTCTGCATCAGCTTTCGCCAGCCGGCCGGGTCCTTGTAGTAGAGGGGCAGGATCTTCTCTTCGAGCTTTCCGTAGAGGCTGGCTGCTTCCTCTTCCGGCGTGTCGCGATCCTCGATCGCCCATCCGGTGACACCCTCGATGCAGCCCTCAATCCACCAGCCATCGAGCACGCTGAGACTGGGGACGCCATTCAGTGCTGCCTTCATCCCGCTGGTGCCGGACGCCTCGTATGGCCGCTGCGGATTGTTCAACCATAGATCAACGCCGCCGGTGAGCAGCGCGCCCAGCCGCCACTCGTAATCCTGCAGGTAGAGGATGCTGAGGTGCTCGGACGCAAGCTCCTGCGCCGCGGCAAAGATGTGCCGAATGATGCTCTTGCCCGGCTCATCCGCGGGATGAGCCTTGCCGCCGTAGAGGATCTGAAGGCCGCCATGCTCGTCGGCGAGCCGTGCCAGCCGGTGCGCATCGGTGAACAGCAGATCGCCGCGTTTGTACGTTGCGACACGCCGCGCGAACCCGATCGTGAAGACGTCCTCGCGCATGGCCACACCGGTGCGCTTTTCAACTTCGCTCAGCAGGATGCGCTTGCCGTCGGCGTGAGCTGCGGCGATCTCCTCCGCCGGAATGTCGATTGCGTAGCGCAGGTGCATGTTGTCCTCGCGCCAGCGGGGCAGGTGCTTGTCGAACGAGGCCTGCATCGCGGGAGCGGTCCACGTTGCGGCATGAACGCCATTGGTGATCGCGGTGATCTCGTACTCGGGGAACATGGCACGGCTGACCTTGCCATGTTGCATGGCGACGCCGTTGACAAAGCGCGACAGGCGAAGCGCGATGTAGGTCAGGTTGACCATGCCCTCATGACAGCCACCGATGCGCTCAATCAGCTGTGTCGGCTCTGTGCCGAGGATGCGATAGGACTGCTCCAGGCTGAATCGATCGTGGCCGGCGGGCACCGGCGTATGCGTGGTGAAGACGCACTGCTGGCGAACCCGGACCAGGTCGAGGTCGCTCGCGCTGCTCAGGGAGGCCCCTGCGACGGCCTTCTCCACCGCGGCGATTGTCAGCAGCGCAGCGTGACCTTCGTTCATGTGATAGACGCTGATGTCGTGCCCCAATGCCTCGAGCATGCGGTAGCCGCCGATGCCGAGCACAATCTCCTGCGCGAGCCGGTAATTCGAGTCGCCGCCATAGAGGCAGTCAGTCAGCTTGCGATCCTCGGGCGAATTGCCCTCGATGTCGGTATCCAGCATGTAGATCGGAATGGTGTGGCCAGTCACACCTTCGAGGTCGTACCGCCAGGCGCGCACTTGCACCGGCCGGCCTTCGATGGTGACCACCACCTGCGGCTCTTCCACCACGAGCCGCTCTTCGGGACTCCACGGCTGACTCTGCTCCACCTGTTGCCCGTTCGGCTCGAGCACCTGCTTGAAGTAGCCCTTGCGATGCGCCAGCGTCACCGCGGCCAGGTTCAGGCCGAGATCTGCAGCCGAGCGCAGCGTATCGCCTGCCAGCACCCCAAGACCGCCGCTGTACGTCGGCATGCTGGGCTCGATGGCGATCTCCATCGAGTAGTAGCCGACCATGCCCTCGGCTGGGATCGGCCGCGCCGATGGCAAACCGTTCGTTTTAGACTTATCGTTCATCGCAGAGATAACTCCCCCTCAGCCGCGTTACCGGCATCCGGCCGGCAAACGGTTCCCACGTTCGTTTCATGTGCACATATGCAAGCGATTACGTGCATTGCAGACGAGCCAGCAGAGCCCGCTTCCGCACATATTTCAGTTTTGGAAGTGGGCGTATTGTAGCAATCGTTCAAGCGCGAAAGATATTCCTCAACCCTGCGACTTCCGTAGCAGGCAAACGTTCCATCCCTGTCAAACACTCCTGAACGGCCGCCTCATCACGAATCGGCGACTGGCCCAGGGGCGCGGGACAGACATTGGGCCGTGAGATGCAGCGCCGTTTGGGAGGGTGTTGTCTCTCCCCTGACCCAATCCTGATGCGCAGGTCAGGTTGCCTAGGCGTTTTCCTCAGGGAGTAGCTTCAGTTGTGGTTCGAGTGCGTCGATGGCGTCCACGGTCCGGCCTGCAATCGCCTGCAGGTCACCATTGATCCCCTCCGTTGCCTTCAGCACCAGCTCCAGCTGCTTCTCACGCTTCGCCCACTGGCGCTCGATGAACTTGCGCTCGGCATCGAGGTCCGCGCGCATGTCAGTGAACTTCTCGGCGATCGTTTCCACGCGATGGCGGAACTGCGGCCCCGTCAGGTAGCTGTAGACCTGCTGCGCTTTGGTCTGCTCACCCTGGCTGGTGCGCCTCGCCCGCGCAAGTTCCATCAGCGCCTGTCGCAGCGCCACGGCAACGGGCAGCGTGCATCCCAGGCTGCTGACCCAGATACCTTCCATGTGATCAAAGAGAGTGACCTCCTTCGGCATGGTCTGGGTGACCAGAACGGCGAGCTCCGCTCCCGCTGCGCGCTGATCGCCGCGAAGCTTCGGCAGCCACCCGTCGGACCAGTTGCGTGTGCGCTTGAACTCCCACAGAATTTGCCCGCAGCTCTGTCCGCCGGTATCCTTCACCGTCTGCAGCAGGTCGCCCCCGAACTCGCCTTTCGGTACCGGCACGATCTCGTCCATAGGGAAGCGCTGACGCAGCAGCTGCTCCGTCTGGACTTCGAGCACTTCACCCTGCGCCTGCTGCGAGCCCTGCTCCGCCTTCCGCTTTAGCTCGTCAATCTGCCGGCGCAGGCCCTGGATGGCTTCGTCTTTGTCCTGCACCTTGAGGCGCATCTGCTCTTCTGTTTCCTGCCGCGCGCGCTGCCGGACCACCTCGAGCTCCTGCTGTACCTGGCGCTCCACCTGCAGCTTTAGCTCGCGGCGCTCGTCCTCAAGTGCACGCTGCCGGCGCAGGAAGTCAGCCTCCTGCTCCTGTGCGGCACGGAGCTTCTGGTCCATGGTCTGTAGCCGCTGCTGCTGCTCTTTCAGCTCGCGCGACTGCCGATCCAGGTCGGCGGCGACATTCTGGCGCGCCCGCTCCGCTTCGGTCGCGATAAGCTGCCGGCGCTCTGCGTCGAGCCGCGTCCGCAGCTGCTCCGCTATGCGGCGTTCCGCCTCCGCCGCCTGCCGCTCGAGCGCCGCGGCGCGCTCTGCCACGTCCTGCTCGCGCCCGGCAAGGGCGGCCTGCTGCTCTCGCATCTGCTGCTGATACTTTCGCTCCACCGCCGCAATCATGGGCGCTGCCAGCGACTCGGTCACCTTCACTTCGTACCCGCACTGCGGGCACGGCGTCGTCGGTTCGCCGACTGTCTGCACTTTGGACATCTGCACATCACCTCTTTGGCCCTTGTTGCTGTTCATCTCACTTTTGGCGGCGTGTTGCCCTCCGCGTGCTTGCGCGCCAGTGCCTCGATCGCACGGCTGGCGTGCGCCAGTCCGTTCTCGTGGCGCAGTTGCTCGCCCACTTCGGCCGCCCTGGCTGCGAACCGGGGGTGGCCCAGGATGCGGCGAATACGCCGGGCTGCGCGCTCAGCCGTGTAGTCCTGTCGGCGGATCACGCCCGCCACCCCCAGCCGCCGCATGCGTCGTGCGTTGTCGGGTTGGTCGTGACTATAGGGCATCACCAGCATAGGCCGGCCGGCATGCATGGCCTGCGCCGTAGTTCCCACACCACCCTGGTGCACGATGAGTGACGCGCGCGGGAACAGCTTCGAGTACGGCGCATATGGTGCCAGGCACAGATCGGGCGATTCGAAACCGGGACGGTTTCTTGGATCGTTGCCGATCAGCAACACTGCCCTCACTCCCGCGATGCGCGCGGCACGAGCACTCTCCTGGTAGAACGGACCGGCATCGAGCACTGCCGCCGACCCTAATGTGAACACGACTGGCGGCTCGCCCGCGGCCAGGAATCGCTCCACTTCGGCAGGCAGCTCCTGCTTGCCAGCGTCGCCGTCGTAGAAGACGAAGCCCGTGATCTGGGTGTGAGGCGGCCAGTCCGGTTGCGGCCGACCCAGCAGTGGCGAGAAGAGCGCCAACACCAGGTCCGGCGCATGCTTCGCTTCGAAGAGCACGTTGGCTCCGCGGTCCAGCCCTAGCTCCCTCCGCAGTTGATACACCGGCTCCGCCCAGCGCCGGGTCACCCAGCGCGCGAAGCGGGCGACGGCGTGGCCCGTGGCCGGTACGGCACTTTGCAGCCGAGCGAGCGCCGGATAGGGCGGCAGCACCGGCGCATCGTGGGCCGAGAAGAAGGACAGCGGCGCGAGCACATAACTGGCCCACGGAACCCCCGTAACCTCCGCCACGACAGGCGCCTGGTAGGTCAGCTCACCAGCGAGCAGCAGGTCCGCGCCACCATCCGCTGTGACCGCGGCGAGAAGTTCTTCATAGCTCTGCCGGATGGCCGGGAAGAGGATCTCGCGCAACGTGCGCTCAGTCCCCTTGTGAATATCCATTAGCATGGCGACCTGCTGCGGATCATCCGGGCGCAGTGTGGGTCCGACCTTGACGAACGACAACCCGAGCGGCTCGATCTTCGGCCGGAAGATTTCCGGTACGGCCAGCACCGGCTCATGCCCCCGCGCCCGCAACTCCAGCGCAATGGCGATCAGCGGATGCAGATCGCCAAGCGTGCCGAACGTGGTGAGAACGATGCGCACGGGGTCTAGGAGCAGCTTACCGGAGCCGCAGTCCCGCACTGCCCTGTGAAGAACGCAGCGCCGGATGTGCAACGTGCGTCCGTCCATCTCTGGTCGGATGGGCGCGTTGCGACGTTCGCGTTACTCGCATCTATCCCGGGTTTCTATACTGAAGCTATGCGTACCCTCACTCGTTCCCGGCAGTTGCAGCAGCGGGCCGAACGTCTTCTGCCTGGAGGCGTCGATTCACCTGTTCGCGCGTTTCGCGCTGTTGGCGGCGATCCGCCCTTTGTCGTTCGCGCGGAGGGCGCCTCGCTGTGGGACGCCGATGGCAATCGCTATCTAGACTACTTCGGCTCCTGGGGGCCGATGATCCTGGGCCACGCCTATCCTCCCGTCGTCGAGGCCATCCAGCAGTCAGCCACGCGGTCCTCCAGCTTCGGCGCATCCACGCCCGCCGAAGCCGACCTGGCTGAACTCATCGTGCGTGCGGTGCCCTCCATGGAGCGGCTGCGCTTCGTCTCCTCCGGCACAGAGGCGACGATGTCGGCGATCCGGCTCGCCCGCGCCTTCACCGGCCGCAAGTACATCATCAAATTCGAGGGCTGCTACCACGGTCATGCCGACGGCTTACTGGTGAAGGCTGGCTCGGGCGTCGCCACCTTCGGCATTCCAGGCTCGGCCGGCGTGCCGGAGGAGATTGCGCACTTTACCTTGGCGCTGCCCTACAACAATCTTTCCGTGGTCGAGGCCGCCTTCGCCGCGCGCCCCGACGAGATTGCCGCCATCATCCTCGAGCCGGTGGCCGGCAACATGGGCTGCGTCGCGCCTCAGCCTGGCTACCTCGAAGGTCTTCGCGAACTCACCGAGCGTGCTGGCGCGGTGCTGATCTTTGATGAAGTGATGACCGGCTTCCGCGTGGCGCATGGCGGCGTGCAGCAGCTCCATGGCATCCGACCGGACCTGACCTGCCTGGGCAAGATCATCGGGGGCGGGCTGCCCTGCGGTGCGTTCGGTGGCCGCGCGGAGATCATGGAGATGCTCGCGCCACTTGGCCCGGTCTACCAAGCCGGCACGCTGAGTGGTAATCCGCTGGCGATGGCCGCGGGTTTCGCGACGCTGTCGCATCTTGAGGCGCATCGGGATGAGGTTTACGGGCAGCTCGAAGCAGCCAGTCGCGGTGTCGCGGAGGGTGTCCGCGCGGTGCTCTCCGAGGCCGGCCTGCCGGTGACGACGAACCGCGTCGGAGCGATGTGGACGTGGTTCTTCACCGCCGAGCCGGTGGTTGACTTCGCTTCGGCGGCCACCTCAGACACTGCACGCTTTGGTGTCTTCCATCGCGCCATGCTCGATCAGGGTGTGTGGCTGCCGCCTTCGCAGTTCGAGGCAGCTTTCCTGGGCACGGCGCACACGCCGGAGGTGATTGACGCAACCGTGAGGGCAGCGCGCGCCGCCGTGGCCACGCTCCACTTGGGAACCGAAGCCGCAACAACCCGTTGAAATGGCGGCGCGCGGGGGCGCCGCGCACGGGCTACAGGGCTGGCTTCTCCCATTCGCCGAAGACGATCTCCTTCAGGTCCTTGCGTTGCCGCGGCGCCACCTCCTGCGTGCGCATCTGCTCCGGCAGCGAGTCGGGATTGCCGAGGTAGCCGATCGCGATCACGGCCACCGTGTCGAAGTCGTCCGGGATGTGCAGGCTCTGCTTCGCCTTCGCATGATCGAAGCCGGCCATCGAGTGCGCATGCAGACCGAGAGCCGTGAGTTGCGCCGTCAGGTTGGCTGAGGCTGCGCCCACGTCGTGCCAGGCATGCAGATTCACTTCGCCGCTGTGCGAGAAATGCTTGCGCGCCACCGAAATCACCAGGATGGGTGCGGACTTGGCCCACATTTGGTTGAAGCCGATGAGGCTTTCGAAGATTGCCTGGTACACCGGATCGCCGCGATGCCCCACAACAAATCGCCACGGCTGCTCGTTGTACGAGGAGGCAGCCCAACGCGCTGCTTCGAAGGCACGCTTCAGATCCTCTGCCGGCACAGGCCGATCCGCGAAGGCCCGCGGACTCCAGCGATGCAGAATCGGCTCGATCATGCCGGACACACCGGGCGCGTGCTTCAGGCTTTCCAGGCTCTCTGCGGATTGCGACATAGAAACTCTCCTCGATCAGGTGTTATCGAACTATCGACCGGTTGTTGGATTCAGCGAAGCGGCGGACGATGCAGCCGCGGAAGGCGCGGGCAGTCCAAGAGCAATGGCGACGGCAGGATCGGGAGCTTTCTGGCCGTCTTTCGTTTCGATGACGGCAAAACTGCCCTGGTAGTCCCACACCGCCCAGCCGATCCCGTAATGCTCGAGCGCAGTGCGTGTATCGCGCAGCCAGGCTGCCCGCATTGCCGGGTCCGCGTACATCTTGTACACCCCGAACTCGCCGCAGTAGACGGGCACGCGATGCTGATGCGACCATCGATCCGCGAAGCTCAACTCGGCATCAATACGCGCCGCATCCCAGTGGTTCAGGCCGTACTCATCGAGCCAGTGCTGATCGAGCAGCGTCGGTTCCTGCGAGAGGCTGCCTGCGATCGCTTCTGTCGATGACGGATACGGAACGCGCCGAAGCGGGCGCACCTGCGTGCTGGTCCATGTCGCGCCCTGATGCGTGAACGGGAACGGTTCGTAATCGTGAAATGTGTAAATCACATTCGGATCATCGACCGGCTCCATCGCGAGCAGGTCGGTCAACCCGGAGTAGCGGGCGGCGGTTGCGATAATGGTGTGGCGCGGGGCAGCCTGCCGGATGGCTGTGATGGCCGGCGTCTCGACCCGCGTCCAGGACGCGGCATCAGTGAACTCAGGTTCGTTCAGCACCTCGAAGAGAACGCGTTCAGGATCACTCGACGCAAAATGCGTAGCCAGCGCCCTCCACAATTGCGCAAAGCACGCAGCCTCGGTCTCATTGGTTCGCAGGCGCTCCTTGAAGCTGTCGCTGGGGTGCAAATCCACGATCACGCGCAACTGGTTCTGGAGCATCGTGCTGATCGCCCGATCAAGTTCGGCGACGAACGGCGCATTCAGAGTGACTGCGTTCGCGGTCGAACCGCGCATCAGTTCGTCTCCATCGATGCTGAGCCTCACATGATCGAAGCCCATCCGGTGCATCAGGGCGATGTCCGTCGCCGTCGTGTAGCTGCGCAACCGCGACGGCGAGTAGTCGTGCGCCTGCGCAAACCACATGCTCGCGTTGACGCCGCGGCGCAGCGAGTGAGCGCGAGCGAATGCCGGGGAATCGGACGGCGACTGCGCGGACAGTGAGCCGGCCAGGAGCAGGATCGGGAGAGCAGGGAAGATCCGCATGTCTGCCCTTGTACCAGAGTTGACGGCCACGTGCAGGCGCTCGAGTCTGGCATCTCCGAGACCTTAAAAGCTAGGCAAACGGAACGGTGTGCACGGCCTCCCAGGGACCGCCCAGGTAGCGCCACAGCCTCAGCCCCGTGCCCGTGCAGGAGAACGGGGTAAAGGCGGCCGCGAGTTCCGCATACAAGGCACGGGCGGCCTGCGGCTCGGCCTTGTTCTGGATCACGATGTGCGGTCGTATTCCCTGCCGGTCTTGCGGAGTGAGCCACGTCTGCCAGGTCTGCTGGAGCCCTCGGTGCAGCTTCATCAGCGGCGAGGAGTCGATTGCGTAGGCAACACCTCGGCCGAGCCGCATGAGCCCGGTTACGTGCAGCAATAGCGGCGGCTGACGCGCAGCTTCGCCGAGGGTGGCGAGGATGCTTGCTTCTTCGGCCCCGGGTAACGCATGAAAGAGGCTGAGGTGCGCCGGGATGAAGTTTCGCTCCGGCGGGAAGTAACGTTCTCGCATGAGGTCGAAGTGCCGTTGCGCGGCCTCATCCAGAGCCAGCGTGACGATGAGAGGAGCGCGATCGCCTGCATCGCACGTATTTTGCCGCAGGCTGCTCATAGCAAATTTGTATCGCAGCTCACTGGAGGCGCCCAGTAGTCATGCAATTGATTGCTCGATATCATGAAGGGAGCATGGCTCATCCCGTCCCACGCAACACGCGCCAGAAGCAAGCTATCCGAGAGGCCTTCCTCGAGGCGGACCGGCCACTCTCGCCGGACGAAGCCCTTTCGGCCGCGCAGCGCCGCCACGAGGCGCTCGGGATCGCCACTATCTATCGCAACATCAAGGCTCTCGTTGACGAGGGCTGGCTGGAGACGGTTTCTGTCCCCGGCGAGGCGACACGCTACGAAGTAGCCGGCAAGGCGCACCACCACCACTTTCACTGCCGTACCTGCGGCAGGATGTACGAGCTGGGCGCCTGCCGAGGCACAGTTTTGCCCCGGGCTCCGCGTGGCTTCCGTGTCAGCGGGCACGAGCTGATGCTGTTCGGAAGCTGCGACCGCTGTGCGGGGCGGCGCTCAACGCGGATCACACGATAATGAGTATGCGGTAACCCATGCACGCTGCCCTGCTCATCGACGCGCTCCTTGCGGTCTTCGCCCTTGAAGCGGCGGCGATGCTGGCTGCGTGGCTCTTGCGTCGGCGGGAAGAGGCGCTCACCGCGTTCCTGCCCTACCTGGTCAGCGTGGCCACGGGCCTGCTGCTGGCGACGGCGCTGTTGCACCTTCTCCCCGAAGCGGTCGCCTCGCTTGGCAACACGCCGCGGCTCTGGATCTTGTTGACGGGCTGCATCCTCGGCCTGTTTGCGATTGAGCAGCTCGTCTCCACGATGGTCGAGAGCGATGATCACGCGCAGCTTCCCGCCACGGCGGTGATGCCGGTGCATTCGCATGGTCATGATCACGGCACGCATTTGCATGCATTGCGTCCGGCCAGCCTGATCGTCGCCAGTGGCCTGCACAGCTTTCTTGACGGTGTCTCGGTCGCCGCTGCATTCGCTGCGGGACCGCAGGTGGGCTGGATTACAGCGCTCGCCGTCAGCCTGCATGAAGTGCCGCACCGGGTTGGCGATTTTGCCGTGCTGCTGCAGGCCGGGTATCGCGCCGTGCCGGCGTTCCGGATGGCAGTGCTGCCCTCGCTCGGCGCATTGCTCGGCGTCGCACTCGTCGCAGTCTTCGGGGCCGGGGGTGGACACGCTGTGTATTGGCTGCTGCCCATCAGCGCTGCCAGCTTTCTTTACATTGCATGTACGAACCTGCTGCCGGAACTGCGTCACACGCGCGGCCGCGCCGCGATTGCTCTCCAGATGCTCTGCCTGTTTGGTGGCGCAGTCTTGGTTGCGCTGCTTGCCGGAATTCCCGGCGCTTAACTCGGCAGCGAGTTCTGGCAGGTGCTGCTGGTGCAACCGCAGCTCTTGCCTTGGAACGCGCGCACACCCTCCCGGACCAGCAACGGCACCAGTACCAGCGCGGCGATCTCGTCGGCGATCGCGATATGCAGCCAGCGGCTGGCCGCCAGCCCAAGCAGCACGATGAGCGCCTGCAACGCGCAGAAGTCTGCCTGGCGCGAATCCGCAAAGAGCGCATCACTGTCGAGCAGTGCAGCAGTACGCCGCTTCGCCCGCGCCAGCACGGGCATCACGAGGACGGCGGACATCGTCACCACGATGCCCAGCAGGTTTGGCGAGGTACTCGCGCCCGATCGCAGTGCGATCATGGCGCCAAGGGTGACATAGATGGCTAGCATCAGCAGGCAGACCGCGGCGATCCGCAGGCTGATCCGCTCTGCACGTGCCTGTTGCGCTGGGTCTGCCCGGTGCTGTAGGCGCCACAGCAGAGCGCATGCGGAGATCAACTCAATGAGGCTGTCCAGCCCGAACGCAGCCAGCGAAAGCGCATGTGCCTGCCACGCGCTCCACAGCCCGAGTGCTGCTTCGGCCGCCGCCCACGCGATCGTGATCTGCTCCAAACTGCGGCCACGCTCGATGAGGCTCGTTCTGTCAATCAGGCTTGCCGTGGACATTGGTCGCACCCGCTCGTGCTGTCATCAGACTACGCCTTGCGCATAACTCCGCTCAGAAGACGAATTCCAGCTGGCCGGTGACGGTCCTTGGCGAGACGAAATGCGTTCCGCTGAACGTGGACAGGAAGTTATAGAGCGCGTACTGATTCGTCAGGTTCACGACAGAGACGTTGGCGTTCACGCGATAGCGCTCCGTGTGAAACAGATTGTCGTATCCCGCCAGCGCGTCGAACGTGTTTCGTGGCTGCACGCGCGGTGGATTGTGATCGTCGTTCTCTTTGCCGGGAGCAGGGATCTTCACCAGCGGAGATGACAACTGGTTGGCAGGGCAGGAGGTCAACGGTGCCGCGAACGTGGCGCGCACCGTTCCGCAGGTGACGTCGATCTGCTGCTGCTGGTCGGGTGTCAGGTAGGTCAGGTCGACCTGGTAACCCGGTGCACTGGGATCGGCAGTCCTGGCGAACGGAACGCGTCCTGCCACGAGCCCGCTCTCGTATGTCCAGTTCAGCCCGAGCAGCGGTCCGCGACCGGTCGTCTTCTGATACTGAATGTGTGACGTTTGCTGGAATGCCTGGTCATGATCGATGCGGAAGGGTGCGCCGGAAAGCGGTGTGTTCGGATTGTTGAACAGGATGCCGCCGACCTCCGGACCGAAGAAGCGCGACCGTGTGTGGCCGAGCACGGTGTAGGCGGAGATCCCGTGCACCGGCGTCAGATTCACGCGCACTGCCAGACCGTCGATCTTGGACTTGCGCCACTGGACGGGGAAGGACAGTGGCGTGTTGAACAGGACGTCGAAGTCGTAGTCGCGATCCGTGTACTTCCAGAAATAGTCGGCCTGCACCGCGATCTTCGGGCCGATCGACTGCTCGAATCCTGCAGAGAAGTGATGCCGCCGCCCCGGTTTTAGCGTGCTCTCGCCGAAGGCGCCGAATACATTCTGCGCCAGGCCGCCTGTTCCTGTGGTGCTTGAGAGGATCAGGTTTTCGTTGTAGGGCGTCAGGAAGAACTTGCCGTAAGAGCCGCGAAGCACCGTGTTGGTGCGCTCGATGCGATAGGACGCCCCAGCCCGCGGCTCCACCATGGAGCGGCTGACGATGCCGTTGTAGTTGTCTGCGCGCACCCCGCCAGAGAGCAGCCAGCCGCCGAAATGTATCTGGTCCTCCACATAGATGGCTTCCTGCTTGATGTCCGTCGTGTGATTGAACTGGAACAACTGGCCGCCGCGCGTCAGGTCATAAGCAGAGAGGTTGGGCAGGTAGCCCGGATTCGGCATCAGCGGCGGACTGCATACCGTCACCCCGGGATCGCCATCGGCCGTACCGTCCGCGTTCAGGCACGGCGCGTTGTACGCCGGATCGGTAATACCAAGGGAGAAGCTCTCCGAGAGCGGCGTCTGATACACGTTTGCGCCGATCTTCAGGTTGTGAATGCCGCGCGCGTAGGTGAAGTCTTCCTTGATGCCGAAATTCGTCAGCCGGCGCGATTGGCGCAGCGTTGCCGGCCGGTCGGCGAACACATCGCTCGACGGGTAGTAGTGCACCTGGTCCTGCCGCACATAGACGTTCGAACTCAGCAGTGCTGCTGAATTGAAGATGTGGGTCCAGAACGCAGAGGTGTTGAAGCTCTTGATCTCGTTGCGCTGATCCTGGCCAAGTGCCTGCTGATCGTACTGATTCGGTGTCTGCGCCCAGGAGCGTGAGAGGCTGATGTCGAAATGAAAGCTGTCTGTTGCGGATCCCTGCGCGTCGAACCGTTCGAACACGTTCTCCACATTCCCGCGGTCATGGAACGGCACGAACTCTGCTGAGTCGAGAAAGCGTCCGCTGTTCACGACATCGATGCTGGTGAAGCTGCCAAATTGCGCGGAGCCCACGCCAAGGCTGCCGCCGCCACTGCTGGTCCCGAAGCTCCCATAGCTGCCGTAGAGATTTCCGTGCAGCTTCTGCGCCAGTCCCGACTTCGTCGTGGTCTGCACGACGAGGCTCGCCTTGTCCCCGTATTCGGCCGGCGGCACACCACTGATCACGTTCATGCTGCTGATCGAGCTGAGTGCGATCTGGTTGGAGAACTGGCGGCTCTGCTGATCGGAGATCGGCTGCCCGTCCACGCTGAACTGCACATCCTGGTGCTCGCCTTGCGCGTGGATGATCCCGTTAGAATCCTGCGCGATCCCAGGCGTTGCGAGTGTCAGTAACGAACTCACGGCTCCGTTGGTGTTCTGGTAAGGGATCGTGCCGAGCGCATTGGCATCGAGGTCGGTGTGCGCTGTTGGCGTGTTGCTCACGACATCCTCAGCGCCCGCATCGACGTTCACGGTCTGCACCGAGCTTGAGACGGTGAGTTGTGGACTCAGGCTGACCGGCACCGCGGAGCGCACGCTCGCGTCCGCTGTCATGGCACTAAAACCCGGAGCGGTCACGGTCACGTGATAGCTACCGAATGGAACGTCGTCGAAGCTGAAGCCGCCGGTCGCGTTTGTCGTCGTCTGGCGGTTCAGTCCGCTGACCGGATTGGTGATGCTGACGATCGCCCCGGCGATGACGTTGCCCTGCGGGTCTGTCACCGTTCCGGTGACGGAGCCGTAGATAGTCTGAGCAACGGCAGCGGCCGTCAATAGTAGAGCGGGAGCCCAACGGGCGAGATTACGACTGGCTGACACGAAAGCCTCCAAAAGCGAATGGTCCGGAAGGCTGCAGCGCAGTGCGCGGCAGCGGAGGACATGGGCTATCGGAAGGCGGGTGGAGGACGAGTGGTGGGGAGCGCCAACAGCTGCGGACTGCCGCGCGTGGGCGCGTTGGCGCCAATCAGCAGCAGGACATGCATCATCACCAGCAGGTCAACGATGGCCGCAATTGTCGCCGTGGTGTGGCCTAGGGCGCAGACTTGGCAGTGCGTCGCATGATCGCCATCGACGCCGGGGCCGTGGTGGTGCATGACCATGGCCGTGAAGAACGCGACCACGGCAAGACACAACGCGATCGCCATCACGCGCGCAAAGACGCTGCGTTTGATCGGGTTGAGGTTGGCAGGTCGCATGGCACTCAGGTGGGCGTGCTACCGGAGTGCTTACCGGTCGCCGCCACTTCGTTCAGTATGGGTGGATGCGGAGTGGTCAGTCAACGTGGTACAAGGGCCGGCCACCTTCCGGCTAAGGCTGCTTTCGCAGCTCCGGAACGTCGATCGTGGTCTCCCCCGGGCCCAGGGGCCGCGACATTCCTTGCCACACAAAGGTGCCCTGCAGGCCGGGCGGAAGCGTGATCTCCGCGTGCAAACCGTGCGACGCCGGCGCACCTGTGCGGCGGCAGTGCACGACGATGTCTCCCAGAGGGTGTGGGGCACGCGCGGTCACCTCTTTGAGCGATCCGAGTTCCGGCTCGACCAGCACCGTTGCATAGCCGGGGGACGCCGGCCGTACCCCCGCCACCAGTGTGATCAGGTCCGCAGTGGGATGCGCGCTCCACGCGTGCGAATCGGAGCGCGTGTCGCCGGGCTGCTCCGGCCAGGTGCTGAAACCGAGCCGCAGCAGCGACCGCCACGGACCGAGCGCGGCGACATATGCATCCGCCATGCCTGCATGCTCGAGTGCGCGCGCCAGATAGAAGCGGAAGTAGTAGCTGGCCGGGATCAGTCCCTCCTTGCCGGCCAGCAGGCGTCCCAGCACGGCCCCTTGCTGCTCCCGTGGGATGACGTCGTACAGCACGCCGAGGATGTTCGCGTGTTCGCTGAAGGCCGGTTCGTTCCCGTGGCTGTTGCCATTCGTGACAGGAGTATCCGCTAGTAACTGCCGCTTCGGCGACCAGCACTGTGCGAGTATTCCCTTCCGTAGCGCAGCAATGCGGCTGTCGTATTGCTGCGCTACTGCAGCATCGCCCATGGCGCGCTCCAGTGTGGCGGCATCGCCCAATGCACCGGTCAGCTCCAGGCTCAGTACGCAGGACTCGCCGTTCGCGCCCCAGCTTGGGATGTGCTCACCCTCCGGCACCCAGTCGACGAAGTTCCAGTACGGCGGCTCGCGGACCAGCCCATCCGGACCCTGACGGTGCGCAAACCACGCGAGCACATCACGCGTCCCCTGGAGATGTTCGCGGATCATTTCGTGGTCCGGGCGATACCAGTACAGATCGTGCAGCATGCCGATCCAGTAAAGCGAGAACGGCGGAATCACCTGCTGAACCGTGCTTGGGTAGCGGCTCTGGGTCAGCCCCTCGGGGATGCGCGAGTTGGCAAACGCAGTGATCGCCTGCCGGGCCAGCCGGTCGTCGCCGGTCACAATGTAGGAGATCAGCGCCTGAATGCGCGTGTCGCCGACGTACTGGAGCTGCTCGTAGTAGGGCGTGTCCATGTACGTCTCGTGCGCATCGAGGCGCGCCGTGCGCCAGCCGATCTCCCAGATCCGCTGGAGCTGCGGATCATCGGACGTGAACTGTGCCTTCGCGACGAAGGGGTAGGTGCTTTCGTGCGCGGTCAAACGCTCGAGCGTCAGCGGCTCGTCAGCCGTCGTCACCTTGATCGATAGATAGCGCCAGGTGCGCCACCACAGCGGCTCGAAGCTCCGGTCGCGGCCAACGTCGGGCGCGATCTCGTCGTAGAGACCGATGGCCTGGCGCTGACCAACTTCATCGCGGTTGCCCTTCTTCAGGTGCTCGTCGTAGAGCGCCTCTGCGTACGTCATCCGCACATGCGAGCCGCGTCCGCCCGCGAAGTGCAGCTCCGGATACGCGGTGGTCAGCGTCTTGCGGTCGAGCAGAATCTCCACGCTCATATGCGCCGGGATCGTGATCGGCCGCGCCGGAAAGCCAGACGCGTCTGCTTGCGCAGGCTCAGTGCGGATGACCTCGCCAGCCGTTATATCGATGTACGTCATTGCAGGCAGTGGATCGGGGACCAGACGCCATGGGATGTTCGCCTGGTCCTTCTCGAGCGCTGCGCGCGCGGAACCAGGGCCCTCGTCCTCGCGGATGGCAGAGGCGGCCGGCACCCACGTAAGCTGCGGATCGTGCCCTGTCTGCCAGCCCCAGCCGTAATTTGCGGCGTTGAGCGACTCGCCCGGACTCATCGCCATGTAATCGTGACGACCGTCATCGCGACGCGGGATGGGTGTCACGCCCGGCTCGACCGCAACCGACCATGTCGCATTCGTATCGGCCGCAGCTTCCTTTTCCGTGTCCCCCTGCACGAGGAACGCCGTCCGGTCGGAAATATGCGCAATCGCCGAATAGACACCGAAGTTCCATACGGTCGCGCTCAGTTGGTTCTCCCCGGCGTGCAGGGCGGGCGCCAGGTCGAAGGTCTGATAGCGCCAGTGGGCGAGGTCGCTTGCCGCCGGCCCTGTGCCGATACGTGTGCCATTCACCTGGAGCATGAAGCGGCGGTCTCCGCTGACGTGCACGATGTAGTGCTCCTGCCGAGCGGGCAGCGTGATCGTCTTGCGGAAGTGCAGCACCAGCGGCTCACGCAGTGGTGCGGTCGGGTGCGAGATCCAGAGTGCGGACCAGTGCTGTGGTCCCGGCTGCGACCCGGATTGCCATCCTGGCTGTGCCATAGCCAACCGGATGCATGCCATCAGCAGGGCGATCATCAGCGAGGAAGTGCGACGCGGCACAGGGACCTCCATTGACGGGGCAAACCCCGGCAACGCCCGATCTTACGGGAACCTGCAGCGGGCGATGTATATATGGATCGGTCTGTCAGCAGCGGGGCGGAACAAGTACCAGCGCGGAGGGAAAGCATGAACATCCTGGGTGTGGACATCGGCGGCACCAACCTGAAGTTCCGCTCGCAGCGGCAATCGGAGGTCGTCAAAGTGCCTTCTGGCCCGCGCATGACACCCGAGATGATGATGAAGGCGCTGCAAGAGCACACGGCCGGCTGGAATTACGATCGCGTATCGATAGGCTTTCCCGGTCCCGTCATCCATGATCGTCCGCTGCTCGAGCCGCACAATCTTGGCAAGGGCTGGGTGCGCTTCGATTTCAAGAAGGCCTTCGGCAACAAGCCCCTGAAGCTGTTGAACGACGCGGCGATGCAGGCTGTGGGCAGTTACACGGGTGGCCGCATGCTTTATCTCGGGCTCGGCACCGGCCTCGGGTCCGCCATGATCGTCGACGGCTCCGTGCAGGCGATGGAACTCGCGCATCTGCCATGGAAGAAGCACAAGAGCTACGAAGACTACCTGGGCAAAGCGGGCCTGAAGCGTTACGGGCGCAAGGCTTGGGAGAAGAATGTGCTGAAGGTCGTGGAGTTGATGTCGCACGCCATGGAGACGGATTGGGTCGTGCTTGGCGGCGGCAATGCGAAGCTTGTGCGCAATCTGCCGCCCAATGTCAGCCTGGGCTCCAACGACAACGCCTTCAAAGGCGCCTTCATGCTCTGGGAGAATGAGAAGACGATTAGCGCGAAGTGATCGGACCTGGCCGGATACCGTCGTGGTCAGCACAGGATCTGCATAGCAAAGCTGACGGAAGACGGGTGCAGTGCCACCGGCCTCGAACACTGCATCGAGTCGGTGCGCAGCGTTATCGAGACGATCCACTCCTCGAGCGCCTTCTGGATCGACGCACTCCAGTTGGGACGCCGGCCGATGTCTGCGTAGTTCGCTGCTTCAAGAGTGGTGGCCAGGGACGGGATCGAACCGCCGACGCCGGCCTTTTCAGGGCCGCGCTCTACCACTGAGCTACCTGGCCAACGCGCGCCACGAGTGCGGGCTGGAAGTGCTGTTCACGCTTTCCGGTCGGAGTGCCGATCGCGGTGGCCGCACCCCATCACCAAAAGGGCGCATGCGCACGCATCAGGCGAGCGAAACAACTGCCTGAGTATAACAACCGCTTCCGATTCGGCCAAATGCTGCGGCTGCGCAGACGAACGACTACCAGCGCAGCGTCACCTGCTGCTTCACGTAGCCATTCGCATCCGCCGGACCCGCCGAGAAATGCACCTCAAGCTTTCCCTCGCGCAGCGACCCGCCATCGGCCGTGACCCGCTCACGACGATCCCGCTGTCGCAGGAACAGGTGATCCGTGGTGCCAGCGGGAGCCGCCAGCTGAAGCGTCAGCGTACGCGCTTCCGCTTTCTGGCTGAGCACCTTCATCATCGCCGTGCGCGACCCCGGCAAGGGCAGCGCACCATCCGCACCGTAGTCGAGCCCCACCTCCACGGCGGGCCCGGGAATCCGAAGACTTGTACCATCGCCGCTCGCCTTCGCACCCGCTGCGTTGCTCTTCAGCGTAATCTTTCCACCGGCTCCGGGCTCTGCCTTCGCCGTGATCAGCCACCCCTCCGCCGTGCGCTCATACGTCAGGTCAATCATGGCGTCGCCCACGTGGACGTGGTGCAGCGTCGCATGCTCCCACTGCGCCGGCAGGTGCGGATCGATTGTGATGCTGTGATCCAGTGCATCGGGCGATATGCCAAACAGCCCCCGCACGGCAGGGATAATCACCATGGCCGACGACCAGAGCTGATGCGTGGTGCTGCGCCCCATCGGGACGAAGAAGTCGCCGCTCAGCAACTCCGTCACCGCACCCAGATCCTGCGCCGTCGTCAGGTTTGCTGTCTGCATCAGGTGCGCATAGCCGGACAGGGTGTGCCCGGTGCGGTATTCCGCGACCGTCGTCCACCCGGTGAACAGCGGCCACACTGAACCCTGGTGGTAGCTGATCGGGTCGTAGATCGCCTCGTGATTGCCGACGTCGCGTGTACCCCAGTCGGTCGAGAACTCGGCGGAGGCCCACCGCGCAAACATCGCTTCCGACTGCGGCAGGCTGGCGTGCCCATCCCACCACGCGACCGTTGGGTAGATGGTCGCCGTGTGATCCAGGCCCTCACCCGCGTTGTAGCTGAACGCATCCATGTCGTCCTGCTGTGTGTATTCTGCCGGGATTTTTGCCGCGATTGCCTTCTCGCGTCCCGCTGCCTGCGTGGCGAGGTCTGTCTTCTTCAGCAGCGCACTCAGCCGGCTCATCGCACCGCTCGCCTGCTGATCCAGCAGCGCGAGATAGATCTCCTGGTGCGGCATCTTGGGGATCCAACTCTCGACCCACCCAGTGCCCTGCGAGTTGTCGTAGATGCCGTCTCCATCCGTGTCGTGCGTGCGCTCGAACTCCCACGCCTTCGCGACCGCGTCCCAGTGCTCGTTCAGGAACGCGACATCGCCACTCGCGTGGACGTAGTCCTCCATCCCCATCAGGAAAAGCGGTGTCGAGTCAGCCGCCGCATACTCGTACGGGGTCGAGGCCCAGTCCACCAACTCGGCTGTCTGCGAAAACTCGTGCGGCATCTTGCCGTCCGCACGCTGACGCGCGATCAGGAACTGAAGCTCGGCCCGGGTCAGCGCGAAGTCGCCATAACTGTCGATCGCGTCGATGGTGTACAGCGAGTCGCGCCCGAAGAACCACCCGAACCCCGGCCGGGCCGAGTCGCCCGACGAGTAGAAGCCCGCCACCAGCCCCAGCTCCTGGCCATGTCGCGCGCGCAGTTGATCGATGGCGACGGACGCCCAGCGAAAGTCATCGTTGAAGGCAGCATCCGGCGTATCGGCCGTCATGCGCGTGTCGAAGAAATGCGTGTAGTAGTCGGCCGTCTGCTGGTAGAGCGTCACCGCCTCGCGATTCTGCCGGGCCAGCGCTGCTTCGAGGTGGCGAAAGTCAGCAGCCTCGCGCGTGCGCCCCGCCGCCATCAGCAGCGGAAACGCCTTGCCACGATCGGTCTTGGGATCCCAGTGCAGCACGAGCTGCGTCGGGTAGAGCTTTGGCCGCTCCTGGTACGGCGGCAGGATGCCCGGCCGTGTCCCCGGCATCGCCACGGCGGCGGCCAGCTCCGGCCAGTCGGTGTGCAGCATGTACCAGCCCGGCGACTGCAGCGCCTGCTCCTCCGAGTGTTGCGGGTGTAGCGGCACCCATTCTGCATTCACCTCGCCGAACTGCGGCGCGGGCCACATCGGCTCCACCTGCGGATTGAAGCTGAAGGTCAGCGTCGTCGCACGATCGCTGTCCAGCGTAAACATCGCCATCAGCCCGGTCGTGCTCTCCTTCGGGTCCTGCGGTCCGCACTGCTCGGCAAACAGCGTCTCGCGCAGCGTGAACGCGATATGCGAAAACGTGATTGTGGTGTGATCGGGTTGGACGTCGATCTCCGCCGCATCTTCATTCAGGTCGATCGGCACGTCGTACCCCTCCACGCGCGCCTGAATGCGCAAGTGGCTCAGCAGCTTCACTGGAAATAGCCACGCTTCGAACTGCCCATCCTGCTGGCCGACGAACGTGCCGCACTCGCCAGCCACGGTGAATGGCTGAAGCGCCCGAGATGGCTGCGTCAGATGCAGCCCGTGCGGCTGCGGGGTCGTCAGCGGCTTTGGCATGTCCACCGCATGCAGCCAGTCGCCCTGCGCGTGGGCGGTCGCTGCCGAGCAAAGGCAAGCGAACGCCAGCAGCACCTGGCCTACACTGGAAACCATCATTCTCGAACGCACACCACACCCAGTCATCTCGCGCATGCTTTCTCTTCGTCTCCGCCTCACGCAGCTTACTCTGCTCGGCTTGGTGTTGGTGGCGTCCGTCGGCTCATCGGCGCAGCGTCATCACCCGGCGCGCAGCGCACATCCCGCGGATGTCGTCCCCGCGACTACCCCGGCAGTGACGAGTTCGACCTTGCTCACTGCGAGCGAGCAGGCCGCCGCCGCTGCGATGGAGCGCGCCCGCGGCCAAGGACCGGCGGCATTGGAGGCTTGGCTGCGCGCGATGCCCAAAGGCGGCGACCTGCACAACCACCTCGCCGGTGCGGTCTACGCCGAGACATGGCTGCGCGATGCCGCGCACGATCACGTCTGTATCGATCCGCAGACGCTCGCCTTCGCGCATCGCCCCCCAGCCGACAGCACGCTCGCGACTGAACCCTGCGCCGCCGGCACCACCGCCGCCAGCAGCCTGCCGCAGAACCAGTCGTTGTATGACGAGCTGATCGACTCCTTCTCCATGCGCTCCTTTGTCCCGATGACGGGCGACAGCAGCCATGACCATTTCTTCTCCAGCTTCGATCGCTTTCTCGGCTTGTCCGAGAGCCACACGCCGGAGTGGGTCGATGAAGTCGCCGGACGCGCCGCGGCCCAGAACGAGCAATACCTAGAGTTGATGAATACTCCGGGCATCGCGTTCGCTGTGATCGCCGGAGCGAAGCCAGTCCCGCCAGGCACGGGCTACGCTGGCTGGCGGGAAGACCTGCTCCACAACGGATTGCGCGAGCAGGCAGCATCCGTCCGCGCGCAGATGGACGACTTTGAGACCACTCGCCGCCGCATGGAACGCTGCGACAGCGCGCAGCCAGAGGCCGCTTGCTCTGTGCAGGTGCGCTACCTCTATCAGGTGTTGCGCAACCAGAAGCCCGCGGCCGTCTTCGCGCAGATCGTGCTCGGCTTCGAGGTAGTCGCCGCCGATCTCGCCTCGGGTCATCCGCATTACGTCGGACTCAACCTCGTCCAGCCGGAAGACTGGCAGCACTCGATGGCGGATTACACGCTGCACATGCAGATGATTGCCGCGCTACGCCCGCTCTACCCTGGGGTTCCGGTGTCGCTCCATGCCGGCGAACTCGCGCCGGGCCTGGTGCCACCGGAGGGCCTGCGCTTCCACATCCGCCAGGCGGTCGAGATCGCGGGCGCCGAACGCATCGGCCATGGCGTCGACGTGATGCACGAAGACCAGCCGTTCGCCTTGCTCGATGAGATGGCGGCGCGCCACACACTGGTCGAAATCAACCTCACCAGCAATGACGTGATCCTCAACGTGAAGGGTCGCGAACATCCGTTGCCGCTCTACCTAAGTCACGGCGTGCCGGTGGCGCTCTCGACGGATGACGAAGGCGTGTCGCGCATTACGCTTACCCGCGAGTACCTCCGTGCGGCGGATGGGTTCGGGCTTGGCTATCCGGAGCTCAAGCAGATGGTGCGGCACTCGATCGAGTACAGCTTCCTGCCCGGCGCCAGCCTATGGCGCGATCACGACTACCATCAGCCGCAGCCCGCCTGTGCATCTTCGCTGCAATCGCTACAGCCTGCCGCGGCCTGCCGCGAACTGCTCGCGGCCAATGCCAAGGCCGAGCAGCAGTGGGAGCTGGAGCGGCGTCTTCGGACGTTCGAAACGGCGCCGCCCCGCTGATACACTGAACCCGCTCTCGCCCTGAGCGCAGAAAGAGCTCCGTTGCCCCAAGCCAAAGCCAAGCCCGTCACCTATGCCGATGCCGGCGTCGACATCACCAGCGGCGACGCGGCCAAGGAGCGCATCAAGACGCTCGCGAAGCAGACCTTCAACAAAAGCGTGCTCGGCGGCATCGGCGGCTTCGGCGCGCTGTTCGCACCCAACCTCAAGAAGTACAAAGAGCCTGTGCTGGTCTCGAGCGCGGATGGTGTCGGCACCAAGCTGAAGATCGCCTTCGAACTCGGCGTGCATGACACGGTCGGACAAGACCTCGTCAATCACTGTGTGAACGACATCGCGGTTCAGGGTGCGGAGCCGCTTTTCATGCTCGACTACCTCGCGACCGGCCGCCTTGAATCGAACGTCATCGAGCAGGTCGTCAGCGGCCTCGCCAAGGCGTGCAAGGAGAACGGCTGCGCGTTGATCGGCGGAGAGACGGCGCAGATGCCCGGCTTCTACGCGGATGGCGAATACGATCTGGCCGGCTTCATCGTCGGCATCGTCGACCGTAAAAGGCTGATCACCGGGAAAGAAATCAGTGAAGGCGACGTATTTATTGGCCTTCCGTCGACCGGTCTCCACACCAACGGCTACTCGCTTGCCCGCAAGCTGCTCTTCGAGGTCGGTGGCCACAAGGCATCCGACCGTGTTGCCGCGATCGAGGACAAAGCTGGTGCGGCGCTCCTGAAGGTGCATCGCAGCTATCTGCCGGTCATTCGTGAACTGACCAAGGCACGCGTCGTCGCCGGCATGGCGCACATCACAGGTGGCGGTATCACGGAGAACCTTCCCCGTATCCTGCCCAAGGGAATCGCCGCCGAGATCGACACCGGCTCATGGACGCGGCCGCCACTCTTCACTTACCTGCAGCAGTTAGGCAGCGTGCCGGAAGATGAGATGCTGCGCACCTTCAACCTCGGCATCGGGCTCATCGTCGCTGTGCCGCAGGACAAGTTCAAGCGCGCCCAGAAGCTGCTCGGCAAACTGGGCGAGACATTCCACGTCATCGGTCAGGCTGTGCGCGTCAGCCGCGGCGACGATCGACGCGTGCACTACCGCTCGTGAGCGCGATGCATCGGCTCGGCATTCTGCTCTCCGGCCGCGGGTCCAACTTTGTCGCGATTGCGGACAGCATCGCGGCCGGTAGTCTTCCCGGGGCAGAGATCGCGGTCGTCATCTCGAACAAGGCGGAAGCGCCAGGTCTCGAAGCAGCGCGCAGCCGAGGATTCAAAGCGCTCGCCATCGAAGCCAACGGCCGCAAACGCGCCGAGCACGACCAGGCAATCCTGGCTGCGCTGCGCGAGCATCTCGTGGACCTTGTGTGCCTCGCCGGCTACATGCGTCTGCTCTCGCCGAGCTTTGTGCAGGCATTTCCGCAGCGCATCATCAACATCCATCCGTCGCTGCTGCCGGCATTTCCTGGTCTCGATGCGCAGCAGCAGGCCTTCGACTACGGCGTGCAGGTGACGGGGTGCACCGTCCACTTTGTGGATGAGCAACTCGACCACGGCGCCATCATCCTGCAGCGCACCGTCGCCGTGCTCGATGGTGACGACGCGCACACACTGGCCGCGCGCATCCTTGAGCAGGAGCACCTCGCTTACCCTGAGGCGCTCGGACGCGTGCTCTCCGGCGGCTACGTGATTGAGGGACGCCGCTATGTGCGGCGTGGCACTTAAGCCGTTGCGGTAAGCGCGTCGTAGCGCACGCCCGTTAGCTCCTCGGAAATCGACCACAGCCGCCGTCCGGTCTGCGGATCGAGAGCCTTCGGCCTGGGCTTGACCTCGATCGGTGTCCCCTTCATCTCTGCAATGCCGTCGGGTCCGTAGTAGGCGCCGCCCTGCGCTGCAGGCGAGGTCGCCGCATACAACGTCGGCCATGAGCCGCGATCATCCGATTGCGCGATCAGCGGCAACACGAGATTTGCGATGCGCCCCTCGATGCCATTGCCCATGCCGTTGCTCACAATGCTGGTCACGGCTACACCTGGGTGCGCGATGATGCTTGCGGTGTTCGCGTGCATCGCGCGCAACCGCCGGTCCAGCTCGATGCCGAAGACCAGGTTCGCCAGCTTCGACTGCTGGTACGCCTTGCGCGGGTTATAGCTGCGCTCGCCCTGCAGATCGTCGAAGTTCAACTCGCCGCCCTTGTGTGCGATCGAGGCAACGGTTACGACGCGGCTTCCCGCGCGCGAGAGCAATGACGGCAGCAGTCGTCCAGTCAGCGCAAAGTGCCCAAGATGATTGGTGCCGAACTGCCGCTCAAAGCTCTGCGGTGTGATCTGCCGCTGGGGCAGACTCATGACGCCAGCGTTGTTGATCAGCAGATCGAGCGGCTGGTTCTGCGCCAGAAATTCGTCGGCAAACTGCCGTACCGAGCCCAAGTCCGCCACATCGAGCACCCGCACCTCGACCTTCGCGGCCGGCTGCTCCGTCAGTATGCGCGCCATCGCAACGTCCCCTTTGTTCTTGTTGCGGCAGGCCAGAATGACATGCGCCCCGGCCCGCGCCAGGTAGCGCGCCGTGTGAAAGCCAATGCCGCTGTTCGCGCCCGTAACAATCGCTAGCCGATCCTGCTGCGCCGGTATCTGCTGTGGAGTCCACTTGGTGCTCATCCGCATGCTCCTCTTCCTGTTCGCTACGCCGATCGAGTTCCTGCTTCTTCGAGTGTTACCTGCACGGTCAGCTTGCGCTTGCCACGCAGAATCGTCACCGTAACTGTATCGCCCGTCTTGTGCTCGTCCATGATTTGCGAGATGTCCTGCCCAGTAGTGATCTGGCGATCATCGATCGCGATGATCAGGTCACCGCCCAGCAGAATCGGCGTGTTTCCGAGGTAGGCCTGCTGCGTGCCTCCATGCAGGCCTGCACGCTCGGCAGCGCCGCCCGGCAGCACGCGCTGGATCAGCACGCCAGAGCTCGTTCCCAGCCCCATCTCCTGCGCAAGGTCCGGCCCGATCGGCAGGGAAGTGATGCCCAGCGACGGCCTCCGCACTCGACCGTAGTGCGCGAAGTCTTCGAGCACCGCCTTTGCCGTGTTCACCGGGATGGCAAAGCCGATGCCCGCACTCTGCTCGATCTGCTGATTCGGGTTCGTCGCGATCAGCGAATTGATGCCGATCACCTCGCCATGCGAGTTCAGCAGAGGTCCGCCGGAGTTGCCGGGATTGATCGCCGCATCCGTCTGGATCGCATTCTCAATCAGGTTGCCCTCCGGTCCGCGTACCGAGCGCAGCGCGCTGATGATGCCCGTTGTCATCGTCCCGTTCAGCCCAAAGGGGTTGCCGATCGCGTAGACCTTTTGGCCTACCTGCAGGCCTTGTGAGTTGGACAGTACAGCGGGGGTCAGGTTGGGCGCGTCGATCTGTAACAGCGCCAGATCGTGAGGCTTGTCCTCGAGCACAAGCTGCGCCTTGTACTTGTGCTTGTTCGCCAGCGTGACCTCGATCTGCCTGCCACCGGCGATCACGTGGTAATTGGTCAGGATGTGGCCCTTCACATCGACGATGAAGCCGGAGCCCTGCCCCTCCTGTGGCACCGGTCCGTAGAACCAGTCATACGCCACCGCCACCGATGTGATGTTGACCACAGCCGGCAGCACCCGCTTGTACACCGCAATGTTGTTCTGCTCCTGCGCGTCGTAGCTGCTCTGCGCATCGGCTTCTGTCAGCGACAACGAGTGATCCAGGTGCGCCGCACTCCGCAGGCGCGACACACCCGCCAGCTCGGGCAGGCGTCGTGCGCCGGGAACGCCGAAGCTCGTCACGTACCAGAACGCGGCCACAAGCAGGACCGCAAGCAGAACCAGGCGACGAAATCTCATAGCGACTCAGTGCTCCTCTTGCTCTTCGCGGCGGCTCGTTTCCGCAACTCGCGGTAGACAGTCTCGGTGCGCCTCTTCAGCGTCTCGTACGAGCCGTCGTTCACGAGGATGGTATCGCTGAGTGGGATCTTGTCGGCATCCGGGAGTTGCGCCGCGATACGTCGTCGCGCCTCTGCCTCGAGTCCAGCGCGTTCCGAAGCATCCTGGGTCGCCATCCGCTCCACATAGCGCGAGATGCGCAGCGGCTCAGGTGCCGTCACAAGCATGACGTGGTCGAAGCGCTCTCGCCAGCCTGCCGTACCCGCTGCACGGCTCGCCTCAAACAAGAGCGCTGTCTCGTAGACCGCCACTCCATCCGGGTGTGTCTCGGCAAGCTGGGCCATCCATCGCTCCTGCTCTGCGATCACTGCCGGATGCACGATCGCGTTCAGTTCTTCGAGACGTCTCTCGCGAAAGCAAAGCTCCGCGAGTCGCTTGCGGTTGAGCGCGCCGCCCGTCAGCACGACCTCCGGCCCAAAGGCGCGCACAATCTGCTGGTACACCGGCTCTCCCGGCTCCATCAGCGCACGGCCGACCTGGTCGGCCTCCATCACGGGCGCGCCCAGCTCGCGGAGAATTGCAGCCACGGTGCTCTTTCCGCTGCCCAGCCCGCCCGTCAATGCAACGCGCAGCATGCTCCGCGTCAGACCGGCAGCCCGCGCCGCAGCCGCGCGGCACGCACCGTGTTTGCCATCAGCATCGCGATGGTCAGCGGCCCCACGCCGCCCGGCACCGGCGTGTACGCGCCTGCCAGTGCATACGCTGCCGGATGCACATCGCCCACCAGCGTCGACCCTTTCAGCCGGAACATCTCTTCACGCCGCGTGTCGCCCTTGAAGAAGCGATCGAACTCCTCGTGCGTGGTCAGACGGTTGATCCCCACGTCGATCACCGTTGCACCCGGCTTCACCATGTGCGGGGTGACAAATCCCGGACGTCCGATGGCCGCCACCAGGATGTCCGCCGTGCGGCACACCATCGGCAGATCGCGCGTCTTGGAGTGGCAGATCGTCACCGTCGCATTTTCGGCCAGTAGCAGAATCGCCGCTGGTTTGCCGACGATATCGCTGCGGCCGATGATCACGGCATTCTCGCCTGCGATCGGGATGTTGCTGCGCTTCAGAATTTCGATCACGCCTGCCGGCGTGCAGGGCGCGAGCGCGGGCTGACCCGTCTGCAGGCGGCCCACGTTCACTGGATGAAAGCCGTCCACATCCTTCTCTGGCGCTACCGCCTCCAGCAGCCGCTTGCTGTTCACCTGTGCCGGCATGGGCAGTTGCAGCAGAATGCCGTCGATGTCATCGCGCGCGTTCAGATCCGCAACCAGCGCCAGCATCTCTTCCGTGGTGACGCTCTCGGGTGGCGTGATCAGTTCACTACCTAGGCCCAATTCTTCGCACGTGCGCACTTTGCTGCGCACATAGATCTCGGACGCCGGCACATGACCCACCAGCACGGCGGCCAGCGTCGGCCGGATACTGTGCGCCTTCAGCGCGCCCACCTCTCGCGCCACATCCTGCTTGATCGCGGCCGCGATCGCATTGCCGTCCAGCCTGCGTGCCTCTGTCATCGCTCTCCCATCCGTTCTTATCGTAATCGGGCCGATGCGTCGGGCACGGACGGCGGCGGCCGTACACTGCCCACATGAGAGATGCAGACGGCGGCCACGCGCTTCCCCCAAACATGCTTCTCGATGACGCCAGGCTTCGGCTGCTCGCCTGCCCTGTCTGCCACGGCGACTTAGCTCACACCGCCTCCACCGGCATCGCCTGTCAGGCGTGCGGGCGGCAGTATCCCGTGCGCGACGGCCTGCCCGTGCTTCTGGCCGGCGCTGCCACGCTTCCCTGACTCAGTGGGTCGGAAAGTTGTGCCGGGTGATGAGATAGGCCAGCACCATGGCTCCGATCATGGTTCCGATCAGCAGCACCACCAACAGACCCCAGGTAAAGCCTCGCTTCTCGAGCAACAGGTCGTCGTCGCCCGATGTTCTTCTGGTTGCTTCCACTTCGTTCCCTGGCTCGATTTCGTGCATAGGATGAACGGATTTGCCCCCTGTTCCCATTCCTACAACAGTTTCGAACATCGTCATACATACCGAAGCGCGGCAATGCGCGTCTCTGTAAGTGTGACTGCGAGTTCAGCCGTGGCAGCAGCGTTTCGGGCAGCAAGAACGATTCTCTTCGCATCCGATAGAAACCTTTCGGACGTGATTAGGTCTGAAAGATAGAAGCAGCGAACTGGAGTCGCGCAGGGGAGAGCCGGCCCGGTGAACAGGAGGCAGTCATGGAAGATCGCGTTAGACCGGAGCTCATGCAGCAGGTCCCCACGCCGTCCCCTCAGGAGATTACCCCGCCGGGCATCGAGAAGTTCACCGTCGCTGAACTGACCAGCCTGCGCCACGAACTGCTGAGCAGCCAGCTCGATAGTTGGCAGGCCGCCGACGTTGCAGCCAGCTTTCTGGCTGGCCATGGCTATGGCGCGAGCTCTGATCACCTGCGCTCTGCCATCTCGCGGCTGGAGCTCTCGCGCTGCTCGATTGACTGCCTGCAGGCAGAGCTTGAGCGCGTGGCTTATATCCAGTAGTTCTCCTAGAACTCTGCCTTGTTCCTTGAATAGCCGGGCCACGCTGCCCGGCTATTCGTATTTCAGGCTCTCGACTGGATCGAGCTGCGCTGCCCGTGTCGCTGGCAGCGTGCCGAACACCACCCCCACAAGCACCGACGTCGCCAGCGCAATCACCACCGACCACAATGAGATTGGGATCTTGTAATCGGTGAACAGCCGCGCCGCAATCGGCGGCGCCATGCCAAGAATCGCGCCCACCATGCCGCCAGCCAGCGAGATGAACACCGCTTCCATCAGGAACTGAATGCGAATCTCGCGTGCCGTCGCGCCCAGCGCCTTGCGGATCCCGATCTCACGAATGCGGGAGCGCACATTCGCCAACATGATGTTCATGATGCCGACGCCACCCACCGCCAGCGTCACCGTCGCGAGCAGCAACAGCATCACGGTCAACCCGTCGGCAATCGACGATGCGGTGCGCAGAATCTCCACCAGCGTGTTGGCCTTATAGACCGAGTTGGTCTGATGCCGGCTTTGGATCACAGCCAGGATCTGCTTGGTCGCATACGGTATGTCGTTGCGATCGCGGATTGAAAAGAAGATCTGCTTCACCTTGTCCGTGCCGGAGAAGTAGCGCCCGACCGAGTAGGGAATCAGGATCGTTTGGTCCGCCACCTCGGACATGCCGAAGGTGCTGACGCTCTCCTTGAACGTGCCCACGATGGTGAACGGAATACCACTCAATTGAAAGCTCTGGTTGATCGCCGAATCCGGGCTGCCGAACATCTCCGTAGCAAACGGCTCCGTCACCACGGCCGCATGGCTGTGCGTCGTCTCATCCGTCTCGTCGAAGAACCGCCCTGCAGTCACAATCAGGTGACGCACGAGGCGGTACTGCGGCGAAACGCCAAGCACCAGTACGTCCTTGGCCACGCCGCGCCCGAAGCTCACGCGGTCGTGCATCTCGAGCATCGGTGAAGATGCTGCCACCACCGGCACCTCTTCATCGACCGCCCGCTCATCGTCGATCGTCAGCAGGTCGTTGCGGAATTCGCCCACGCTGCTCGACGACCCGCCCGAGTACTCGACCTCCACCATGTTCGGCCCGATGTTCTCGAGCTTCTTCATGGCATAGTCCTTGCCCGTCAGTCCGATGGTCACGACCAGGATCAGCGAGGCGGAGCCGATCACCATGCCGAGCGCGGTCAGTGCGAACCGCACTTTGTTCACTCGGAAGCTATCGATGGCCAGCAGCGCTATCTCGCGCAGCAGGATCGTGCGCTTGGCACTGTCCAGCGTGTTCTCAAAGGCGGCGCGGTTCGGCTGCGTGGCGGTCTGCGGAGTCATAACACCTGCACTAAGGATGCCAGAAGCCGGCCCCGGGACGCAGTCTCTGCTCTGGCTCACCCGGTCCAGCCCCGACCTGCACTTCCACCGGCTGGTCTCAGAGCCGTATCATAGGGCTGCCATCCCCGCGCGGAGGGATGTGTGAGCGGTTGAAACAGGCGGTCTTGAAAACCGCTTTACCCTAACGGGTAACGGGGGTTCGAATCCCTCTCCCTCCGCCATAAAGCTGCACCGAAGGCGCTTGCAGCAAGTGCTAACTCACGTGGACCACGGGTCTTCGTTCCGGGTCGGGGACAGCCCTGCGTAGAACCTCGTGCGTGACCGGGGCAGCGTCTCCCTCTCCCAGAAAGATGAACCGAAACATGTTCGCGACCGGATTTCCTTCCTTCCACTTGAAGTACGCGTGAGGAACTCGTCCAGTCTGCTTCTCGACATGGATCAGGAAGGCCGCGATTGAATTGGCCACCGTTGCGCTCTTGGCGTACAGCACTTTATGGACACCGAGGTTCCGTACGTCAACACAAAGACACTGATGGAAGTCGGACGCATCTGTACGCTCCACTTCGAGAAAGTAAATGGTCTCATTCGGTGCGAGGCCGAATCTGGACCTCACGAGACCATCGATCCTGTCCAGGTCCTCCGCTGATTCCTGCTGTGGCCTGCGCGCGACAAAGCGCACCACGCGACCGTTCTCCCCAGCCAGCATGTCCGTGGCCTGGTCAGAAAGCTGGATCTCGTTGATGCGCAACTCTGTGGAGCGCATGGCCCTCGACACCAGCGAAATGCTGATGATCGCAAGGATGAAGAAGGTGGATATCTTCAGGCCTTCCGGCCGTTCCCATATATTCAGCCCCGTTGTGTAGACAAAAATAAGCGTCACAATCAGGTAAGCCCACCGCATCCGGGTCTTCCAAACGGAGATCGTCACAGCCGTAGCGGCCGAAGTGATCAGCACCAGGACGCCGGTCGCATAAGCGCCCCCCTGCGCATCCACATCCGCATGGAAGGCGATGGTCACAAGGAATCCGACCGTCATGAAGACCAAGACAAGTGGACGAGAGGCCAACGCCCACTCCGGCGCCATCCCAAGCCGCGGAAGGTAGCGCGGAATCAGATTTAGTAAGCCCGCCATAGCGGACGCTCCAGCAAACGCCAGGATGAGAATGGTGCTCAGGTCGTAAATCGAGCCGAATACCGGGCCGAAGTACTGATGCGCAAGGTAGGCCATGGCCCGGCCGTTCGCTGCTCCGCCCTCGGCGAACGCGGCTGGCGGAATCAGCAGTGTCGTCACCAGACTCGTCGCCAGCAAGAAGATGCTCATGATGATGGCAGCGGTGTTGAGCAGTCTGCGGGTGTTTCGCACGCGGTCTTTCAGTTCTGTCCCGGAGATCAAGGGCATGACCGCAACGCCAGTCTCGAAACCCGACAGACCTAGCGCCAGCTTGGGAAAAAGCAGGAGCGACACGCCCAGCATCGCGAGCCAACTCGGATGCTCAGCAAACAGCGCGTCCCGCCAGCGAGGAAGGAGTTCAGGGTGATGCATCACGATGCTGATCGCCTTTGCCGTGACAACTGCGTTCAGGGCGAGATAGAGGGCAACGAGCACGACGGCGATGCCGATCGCTTCTTTGAAGCCTTTGAGAAAAATAGCGCTCAATGCGGACAGCAGCAGCAACGTCACCAGCATCTGCGAGCTGAGCCAATGCGGCGCATATGGATTGTGGATGAAGTGCGCCGCCGCATCCGCGGCCGAGAGCGTCATCGTGATGATGAAATCGGTGGAGGCGAATCCGAGCAGCACAAGCACGAAGACCTTGCCGCCCCACTCGGGGAACAGTCGCTCCAGCATGGCGATGCTCCCCTGTCCGTTCGGGCTGGCTCCCGCCACGCGGCGGTACAAGGGAAGTGCTGCGAAAAGGGTAACCAGAACCAGGACGAGTGTCGCTATCGGCGAGAGAACACCCGCGGCAAGAAACGCAATGCCCGGCTGATATCCCAGTGTCGAGAAGTAGTCCACGCCCGTCAGGCACATCACTCGCCACCAGTTGTGGACCGGTTCGGGCTCGCTATGCACACCCTTGGGTAGCCGAATGTCTGCAAGTAGCCAATCTGTAAAGCCGTGCTTACTCATGCATTGGGTCCACTCGCGGTGTGTCGGTGCTGGAAAGATTGGGACGGATCATCGCGGAGCAGAATTCCCCCGGGCATGAGTCTGCGAACTCTTTGAGATGCGATCGCGTATCAATCAATCAGCTTGTCCAGGACCGCTCTGAAATGAGGATCTTGCCGGCCATCCTCGAGGATCTTGGCAAATTGCATTCCGACCACCCTAATCGGTTCACTCTCAATTCACATAATTGTTGTTCAAACGCAACACGGCCGGCTTAGGTTGGCCGTTATGCACAAAAGTAAGATCTGCCTGGTTCTCACCGTTGCCCTCGGTGTGTCTGCCCCTTATGCCCTGGCCCAGTACGACAAGGGCAGCCTGGTCGGCACTGTGCGCGACAGCGCGGGCTCTGCCGTAGCGGGTGCCAGCGTCACCGTCACCAACACGGGCACCGGCCTGACCAGCACTGGCACCACCAGCAATAGTGGCGACTACGAAGTCCCCGAGTTGCGCGTCGGCCAGTACAACATCGAGATCGACAAGCCGGGCTTCGCACCGACTCGCGCCACCAACATCACCGTCTCCGTCGGCCAGCGTGAGCGGCTGGATCTGAGCTTGAAGGTCGGCGATACCAGCACTACCGTCGAGGTCACCGGCCTCTCTCTCCAGGTCCAGACCGAAACCAGCCAGCGTGAACAGATCGTCACCGGCTACCAGAGTGCCGCACTTCCGCTGGTGACGCGCAACTACTCTGACCTGCTCGGACTCGTCACCGGCGTCCGTCAGGCGCCCACGGCCGCGACCACCAGTTCGATCAGCAGCCTGGCCCGCGCCGGCGCTTACAACGTGAATGGTCAGCGCAGCATGTTCAACAACTTTCTGCTCGACGGCATCGACAACAATGCCTACGGCGAAAGCAATCAGGGCTTCGACAACCAGATCATCGCGGTCCCCCCGGACTCCGTCGCCCAGTTCAGCGTCGTGACCAACAATGAAGACGCGGAGTTCGGTCGCTCCTCGGGTGCAACCGTCAACACCGCCTCCGCCTCCGGTACCAACAACTACCACGCGACGGCGTACGAGTTCATTCGCAACACCAAGCTGAACGCCGCCGGCTTCTTCAAGCCGACCACCGTCAGCAATACAGGCTCGAGCGTGCCCTTTCAGAAACCGACCTTCAATCGCAATCAGTTCGGCATGAATGTCGGCGGTCCTATCCTGAAGGACAAGCTGTTCTTCTTTCTCGACTACGAAGGGTTCCGCCAGACCCTCAAGCCCCTCAGCGTGCTCACTCTGCCCACGCAGAACCAGATCAATGGCATCCTCGTCGTGCCCGTCACAAATCCGCTGACCGGGGTTACTTATCCAGCCCACACGCCGATTCCGACGAATGCAATCAGCCCCCTCTCGCGGCAGATCCTCGCCTCCTTCGCCACCATCGGCGGTCTGCCCGTCAGCGGCTCTCCTACTACTGGCCTCGCCTCGAACGACTACGCCGTTCAGGCGCCTTTCACGGACAAATCCGACAAGGGCGATCTCCGCCTCGACTTCCAGCAGAGTGCCGCTACCTCCTGGTTCCTGCGCGTCAGCGATCGCAAGGAAACCGGCGTCAACCATCCCACGATCCCGCTGCCGCTCGATGGCCAGACCAACGGCACGATCCGCATCCTCGACCAGCAGGTTGCGGCTGGCTACACGCACCTGTTCGGCTCCAGCCGCATCCTCGATGCGCGCCTCGGGCTGTCCCGCACCAAGGCCGGCAAGTACACGCTCTCCATCGGCGATAACGCCTTCAGCATCCCCGGCCTGCCCAACAACCCGATCGTGGCCGGTGGTCTCCCGTCCGTCAGCATCACCGGGTTTACGGGCTTCGGCCGCCAGAGCACGAATCCTCAGTGGCAGAACCCGGCCCTGCTGAACCCCAAGGTGAACTACACCTGGATCCGTGGGCACCATTCGCTCAAGCTCGGTTACGAATACGAGCACATCTGGATGGCAGTGAATGACAACAATCCGCTCTACGGAGCGTTTACCTATGCCGGCGGCTACACGGCAGCCAAGACCCCGGTTACGGATAACTACTGGGCCGACTTCCTCTTTGGCCTGACTAACTCCTACTCACTCGCGAACTACTTCGTGGCGCATCTGCGCCAGACCATGCACAGCGGTTATGGGCAGGATGACTGGAAGGTCACGCCGAACCTCACGCTCAACCTGGGACTACGCTGGGAGTACGGTTCACCCTACTCCGAACAGCACAACTACATCTCCAACTTCGACCCGGCCACGCAAACAGTGTTGACTCTCAGCCCCGGAGCCGTCGCGGCGCCTGGTCTGAAGCCCGTCTCCGCCGGCGGCGTCTACGGCAAAACGCTGGTTAATCCCGATCTCAACGACTTCGGTCCGCGCGTTGGCTTCTCCTACGCTCTAAAGGCGGACACGGCGATCCGGGGCGGATTTGGTGTCAGCTACGTGCACTACACACGTGCCGGCTCGGGTGACATTCTCGCCATCAACGCTCCGCAGGCCCTGTTCGTTTCCGTGCCGCAGAAGGCCCCAAAGCCGACCAACGCCTGCCCTCCTGGCGCCGCTGCGACTACCTGCTACACCACGTCTGACCAGGGCTTTCCCACCACGCTGGCCACCACCTTCAATCCAGCTACCGACAACGTCACCTGGGTTCCGAAAGATACTCGTGACAGTTACGTAGAGAATTACTACCTCAGCCTGCAGCACGAGATCTCGAAGAACATCCTGTTGGACATCGCCTATGTGGGCAACCACGGCCTGAAGCTGCAGGGCTTCTTCAACGCCAACCAGAAGAACCCGGCCGCCGGCTTCCAGCGGCCCTTCGGCAACTGGCCAAGCGATATCACCGCCGCGAAGAATAGCTTCTACTCGAACTACAACGCACTGCAGGTTCGCTACGAGCAGCGCTCGCGCGGCGGACTCACCCTGCTGAACTCCTTCACCTGGGAGCATTCACTCGACAACGCCAGTGCTTCGCTGGAAGGCAATACGCCTTCGCCGCAGGACGGCAACAATCCCGCGGCCGACTACTCGCAGTCGGATTACAACCTGCCCGTCGCCAATGTCACCAGCGTGGTCTACGAACTCCCGTTCGGCCACGGCAAGCGCTTCCTCAATCAATCCGGCGGCCTCGCGGAGAACGCCTTCGGTGGCTGGCAACTCAGCCTCATCAACACCGCGCAGGCGGGCACGCCGTTCAACCTCACCTACACGCCCAACAGCAGCAACGCGGTCTCGCCCCAGATCTCCGCAACCTACCGCGGCGCGAATGAGTACCGGCCTAACTTCGTGCGGGGGCAGAACGTCACGCAGGGTCGCAAGGTGCGGCTGCCGAACACGGGCTACGTGCAGTACGTCAACCTGAGCTCGCTCTCCCTTCCTGCCACTCGGGATGGAGCGGGCGGTCTGCTCAGTCCCTTCGGCAACGCCGCCCGCAACCCAGGTCGCACGCCCGCGTTCTACGAAAGCGACCTGGCCGTGAACAAGAACTTCACCACCCCGGTGGAGTCACTCAAGGTCCAGTTCCGCTCGGAGTTCTACAACCTGTTCAACCACACCAACCTTTACCTTCCGTCGAGTGGCCTGGGCGGCACTCTTGGCAGCTCTCCCACGAGTGGCGGCGTCATCTCCAGCACCTTCGAGCCGCGCATTATTCAGTTCGGGCTCAAGATTCTCTACTAACGTTCCTGTTAAAAATTGCGCTGGCGAAGCAGTCGTCAGTGTTGCAGGAAACAGAAAAGGGCCGCAGCGAACAGACTCGCTGCGGCCCTTTTGTTTGCTTCTCTACTTCGCCTGCGGTGTCGCTCCCAGATACTTGTCGTACCACGCGAACCAGCGCTCATACCGATCGCGAATGAAGCTCGGCCGCGTGAACCCGTGAAATTGGCCGGGGTAGATGATCAACTCCGCCGGTGTGCCCACGCTCTTCAGCGCCTGGTACATCTGCTCACCGCCCTCAAGCGAGACGTTGAAGTCCTTGTCTCCGCCCATAAAGAGCGTCGGCGTTTTGATCCGATCCGCGTGGAGGAACGGATACGACAGCTTGATGTATGTCTCCGGGTGCTTCCACGGCGCACCCAGCTCGTTGTCGTACTGCAGGATGTACTCATCGATGCCGTACATGCCGAAGACGTTCGCCGTGCCGGCGCCGCTGGATGCGGCCTTGAATCGATCTGTCGATGCAATCAGGTAGTCCGTCAGGATGCCGCCATAACTCCAGCCGCCGACCAGCAGCTTGTTCGGATCGACCTTGCCTGTGGCCACCGCCGCATCCACCGTAGCCAGCAGATCGGCGACTTCCTTGTTGCCCCAATCCGCGCTGATGGTTTCGCTGTATGCGTGCCCACGGCCGTTGCTGCCGCGGTAGTTGACGTTCAGCACGGCGTATCCATGCGCGGCGAACATCTGCCGCTCCGTCGCGAAGTCATGCTCATCCTGGTAAGTAGGGCCGCCATGGATGAAAAGCAGCAGCGGCACCTTCGTGCCAGCCTGGTAGTTCACCGGCATGGTGAGGAGGCCGTGCACATCCGTGCCGTCCTTGCTTTTCGCTCGGATGTCTTCAGCCGGCATCAGCGTGCGCTGCGTCAGCAGCGCGTCGTTGTGACTGGTCAGCTTGTGCAGGGCACCGTTGTCGAGCGAGTAGATCTCCGGAGCCGCCGTGTCCGTCGACCACAGCAGCGCGACGTGTCCTGCCGCGCTATCCAGTGCGTTCGCCACGCCAGAGTCGGTCGTCACGCGGTGTGGTGCTCCGTCACCAAGCGGCACCTCCTCGACGTACTGCACGCGGTCATCAGTAATGGTCGTCAGCAGAGCCTTGCCATCCTGAGTGAAGACAGGCGCGCCGGCACTGTTATCGATGCTCTTCGCCTCCAACTGCGCGGCCCCGCCTTCTGCTGAAATGACCGCCAACCGCGGCCCGTCGTACTCACTGAACGTTGGCGAGATCGACTGACGATAGGCGATCATTCGGCTGTCTGGGCTCCACGCCAGCGGCGCGTGATCCTCACCGGTAAACGTCGTGAGCTTGCGCGGCGCGGAGCCAGGCTTCGCATCCACCACAAACACATCGTCATTCTCCACACGGTCCGGATCGGGTGCGCTCTGGTTGCTGACGTACGCAATCTTCGTTCCGTCGGGCGACCACTCTGCCTCGTGCTCTTCGTAGCTGCCCGCACCGCTTGCCGGTGCACTGGTGAGCTTGGTCAGTTTCTTTGTCGAGATATCAAACAGATAGAGCTGGTCGTGCTTGTCGGTCAAGTAACCTTCAACGTCCTGCTTGAAGTGATAGCGATCGATCGCGATCGGCTTCGGCGGCTTCGGCTTGGTGCTCTTGTCGTCCTCGGGCTCATCCTTTTCGTGCAGCGTCAGCAGCAACTGCTTCGCATCGGGCGACCAGCGGAAGTCGCTCAGGTCTTGCTTCACCTCCGTCACCTGGCGCGCTTCACCTCCGCGCTGATCCAGCACCCAGACCTGCGTGCCCTTGGCCTTACCCGGCCGCGATGACGTAAATGCGAGATAGCGTCCGTCCGGGCTCCATTTCGGCGAGCTCGCAGACTCCGTCCCATAAGTCAGTTGCACATCGTTCTTGCCGTCGTAGTCGATGCGCCATAACTCGCTGACGCTCTTGTCGTCATCGGTGTCGACGCGGGAGACGGTGTAAACGATTTCCTTGCCATCGGGCGAGAGCTTAGGCGCTCCAACGCGCACCATCTGGGCAAGGTCGGCGGGAGTGAGTCCGGGCTTTGTCTGGGCGAGGAGCGGGGACACTCCGAGCAGGGCAATAGAAACAAGGGAAGTGCGAAGCATGCCCCGGAGTGTAGCAGGCAGGGTCCAGGAGCAGCGGCTACTTGCTGCCGGTGCTCCGTGCGTCCCCGCTGGCGCGACCCAGCCGCCGCAGCTCATCGCTCAACACGATGGCCTCAGCAAGTTCTTTCATGGAGCGGCGTTTCTGGCGGCTCTGCTTGCGCAGTGCCGCGTAGGCGCTCTCTTCATCGATCTTCAGATCGCGCTGCAGAATGCCTTTGGCACGATCGACGATCTTGCGCGTCTCCAGCCTGTCACTCAACTCTTCGCGCTCCATCTCCAGGCGCGCCATCTCGATCTCTGCGCCCACCAGAAAGCCGATCGTCGACAGCAACTGGATCTCGCGCTGCGTGTGCTCATGCGATTTCTTGTGCTGCACATTGATCACGCCCACCAGCTTGCCGCGGCTCAGCAGCGGCACAGATAAAAACGCTTCGAAGCGATCCTCGGGCAGATCCTTGAAGGCCTTGAACCGCGGGTCTGCCGCTGCATTGCGCGAGATCGCCACCGGCTCGCGATGTTCCGCCACCCATCCGGTAATACCCTGGCCAAGGGGCAGGTCGAGTGTGTCCACCAATTCCGCATGCGGAATTTTCGACGCCTGCATCACCAGCTTTTCGCCCTGCAGCACATAGATCAGGCACGCATCGCAGCGCACGATTGACGTTGCGAATTCGACGACCCGCCGCAGCACATCGTGCAGCGGGTCGGCTGCGGCGATCGCACTTCCAAGTTCATGCAGGAATTGCAGATGCGTATCGTCTGCTTCTTGCCAGCCGGATCCGTCCATGGCTCTGCCTCTTCCTCTTCGGGTGTTCTGCGACGCGGCACGTGGGAAGTACGGTGTGGTGCCCTGGAGACGGAGAAGCGCCGCTTCTTCGTCTCGTCAGTCCACCATCTTTTCCGTTGCGCTGGGAACGGGTTCTTCGTACAGTAAGAAATCCCAGAGCTTTCATCAAGCGAAACCGGCCTCGCTCCCTCGCAGCAGCAGGCCCTGGGCGTCCTTCCTTCCACGTCGAAGACGCTGACTCACCCTCTTCCAAGCTGAAGAACGCAACACTACGGGACCGTGCCATTTGGCACTGGTCTTTCGCAGTCGTGTTTCTTTTGGAGGCTTCATGCTGTGGCGTCGTTCATTCTTCGTCCCCTCGGGACGAGTCGTCCTCTCTTTGTCTCTTTTATCTGCGTCCGTGCTCAGCGCGCAGACCTTCCGCGGTGCCATCAATGGCAGCATCACCGACGCCAGCGGAGCCGCCGTCCCCGGCTCGCAGGTGCAACTGGTCGATGACGCCACCGGCATCGCGCACCAGACCGTCGCCTCCGCTGCAGGCGATTTCAGCTTCCCCGATCTTCCCCTCGGCTCGTACACCGTCACTGTCATCTCGCAGGGCTTCGACACGGTAAAGGTCACCAAGGTGACCGTCTCCGCTGGCGCCATCCACACCGTCCCGGTCAAGCTCGCCGTCGCGCAGCAGGCCACCACGGTCGAGGTCAGTGCCGCCGCGCTCGCACTCGACACCACTACACCCGTCCAGACGACGACCATTCCCAGCAAAACCGTGCAGGACATCCCGCTCAATGGCCGCGACTTCACGCAGCTCATCGGCCTCGCCCCCGGCTTCGCCGGCTACTCCGCTGGTGGCTACGGCTCTGTCAACGGCACGCGCGCCAACCAGGTCAATTGGCAGATCGACGGCTCAGATAACAACGACCTCTGGCACAACATCCCCGCTGTCAATCAGGGCGGCGTCGAGAACATCGCCGGTGTCACGCTCCCCATCGACTCCGTCGAAGAGTTCTCGTTGCAAACGCAATCTTCTCCAGAGACGGGGCGCAACCCCGGCGGTACGGTCAATCTCGTCACCAAGTCCGGCACGAATCAGATTCACGGCACGGCTTACTACTACAACCGCAACGAAGCCCTCGCCAAGGTGTCCCCCTTCGTCACCGGCAATCCGCCACTGCGCAATGAGCAGTGGGGCGCCAGCGCGGGTGGCCCGTTCTGGAAGGACCACACCTTCTGGTTCGCCAACTTCGAAAAGCAGAAGTTCAAGATCGCTCCCGGCAGCCAGGGCTATGTGCCCAACGCCGCCCTGCAGGGCCAGGCAACTGCGCTGATCCAGAGCTACTCGGCCCAGGGCGCCGCGGTGAACTCAGCCACCAGCGCGGTGCTCAACACGCTCTGGCCCGCGGACGTGCTCGCCGGCCCCGCGCTCAACATCAGTTCGGCGCCCGAGACCGGCTACAGCTATAACGGCGTCATCAAAATCGACCACACATTCAACGAGCGGCAGTCGCTCTCCGCCCGCGCCTTCCTTGGCCAGGGCACTCAGGTCGCTCCCGTCTGCGGCACCTGCACCATTCCGTACTACTTCGAGTCCGCGCCGATCCACGTCTACAACTACTCGATCGTGCACAACTTCACCTTCTCCCCGCACCTGACGAACCAGATCAACGTCGGGGTGAACTACTTCAATCAGATCTTCAACGACGCGAGGACCGGGTTCAACGTCAACGCGCTCGGCTTTGTTACGAACTCGCCCTACTCGAACGCGCCGCACATCAACATCAGCGGCTTCCAGCCGATCGGCGAAACCGCGCCCGCCGGTCGCAATGACATCACGGGCCACCTTGACGAGGCACTCTCCTGGACGCGCGGCAAGCACCAGTTCCGCTTCGGGGGCGAGTATCGCCAGGCGCAGATTGACGAGTTCTATCAACGCCACTCGAATGGCTCGTTCAACTTCACCGGCAAGAACGGGCCGTGGTGCACGTCGGACGCAAACTGCGGCGGCAACGTCCAGGCGCTGGCTGACTTCCTCGGCGGCTACCTCGACCAGGGCACCATCGCCCGCGGCAATGCAGAGCGCCAGGTCTTCATCAACACCTTCGACCTGTTCGCGCAGGATAGCTGGCAGATCACGCCGTCCCTCAACTTCAACTACGGAGTGCGCTACGACTATGTGCAGCCCATGCACTCGCAGTACAAGAACCTCTCCGTCTTCCGCCCGGAACTGACCGCCACCAACGGTCTTGCCTTCCAGGGTGCGCAGATCGGCGAGGTCTACCCCAGCGACTGGGTCAACTTCAGCCCGCGCGTCGGCTTCAGCTACTCACCGTCGAGGGTCAAAGGCGTCGTGATCCGCGGTGGTGCCGGCATCTTCTTCGACACGCCGAACGCCAACCCCTTCCTCGACAACCGTCCCGGCAACGCCGCACCCAATGGGCTTGAGGGCAATCCGGGTGGTCCCGACCCTGTCTTCACCATCTCCCGCTACGGCGTGTCGATCCTCCCAGGGCAACCGATCCTGCCCTCCGCCTCCGACGGCTGCTCGCCTGATAACCCGTGCGGCGTCTTCTCCGTCAATCGCAACTTCCGCACGCCTTACAACTACAACTACAACCTGCAGCTCGAACAGGCGCTCGGCACCAAAGCACTGGTCCAGATCGGCTACGTGGGCAGCGAGGGGCGTCGTCTTCTTAGCCTCCTCGACATCAACCAGCCGTCCTACCAGCCGTTCGTCGGCGCTGGCGCTCGACCGTACGCGGATCAGTACCCGCAGTACGGCGACATCAACCAGATCGAGAGCATCGGCACCTCGAACTACAACTCGCTTCAGGCCGTGGTCAGCCTGCGCAGCATGCATGGGGTCACCACCCAGTTCAGCTACACCTGGAGCCACAACCTCGACGAGGTCACGTCCTACCGCGGTCAACTGCCGCAGGACAGCCGCAACTTCAAAGGGGATTACGGCGCGAGCGACTTCGATACTCGCAACAGCTTCACGGGCTACGTGAACTACGAGGTGCCCGGCTTCCGCGGGCCGTCGCTGCTGACCCACGGCTGGGCCGTCAACTCGGTGATCACTCTTCGCGGCGGACAGCCGATCAACCTCTACACTGGCAACGACACCACCGGCAGCAACGAGTACACGCAGCGTCCGGACCAGATCGCCAACCCCTTCGCCGGGGTCAGCCACAAGGTGCAGAACGTTGACGGAGCCCGCTTCGTTCAGTGGTTCAACCCGAACTCGTTCGTCGATCCCCAGACCGGCTTCAACGGCAACTTCCGCCGCAACAGCTTCTTTGGTCCTGGCTTCGCGGATGCGGATCTGTCCCTCTTCAAAAACACGCACATCACGGAGCGCGTGAACACCCAGTTCCGCGTCGAGATGTTCAACGTGACCAACCGCCTCAACCTGGCCAGCCCCGGTCCGCAGCAGCTTGGCAACAGCTACACGGATTCCGACGGCTTCGGCCAGACATCTTCCACGATCGGCGCCGGCAACTATGCTCCCGGCATCGGTCCTGGCGAACCTTTCAACACGCAGCTGGCGCTGAAGATTATCTTCTAGAGCACGCAGTCGTGTTGGCCTCCCGCGGCATGGCTGCGCCTTCGGGCCCAGTCATGTCGCGTCTTTTTTT
>NZ_JBMGJV010000029.1:0-54592 GCF_051025295.1 Candidatus Dedyshia acidiphila
AAAAAAATGGGTGCGGGCGAGCCGCATCAAGGTCTTCTCCTAAGGGCAGCGCAGGATCGGCAGGGCGGCGTGCATCTAAAACGATGTGTCGCTCCTTCGGATAATTCGGCCCCGCCTCGCGTTTGTTTGCTCGTTCACACTGGCACTCCAGATCCTGCTCATCGCAGGATGCGGCGGGTCCGCCTCCATGGCCCCCAGCACGGCCGCCGACAGCGGGTCGGGTAGCGGCGGAGGGTCCGGCAGCGGCGGCTCGGGTGGCAGCGGCGGGTCCGGCGGCAGTGGTGGCGGCGGGACCGGGCCGACGGATGTTGCGGCGTGCGGCGGGTCGGGACACGGATACAACAACCAGAACGGAACCATCAGCGGCGTCTGGTTGCAAAGCCCCGAGCCGGGTCAGAATGCTGGCCATGTCCAGTTGAATGCGATCGCGTACAGTTCCAGCGCGATCACGCAATGGACGGTCTGCCTCGACGATCAACCTGTGTACCAGGCGGCGAACGCGGCGAGTTCCATCTCCCAGGGGATCGATATGGCACCTGGGCAGCACCTGCTCTACGCACGTGTGCAGGACGCAGCTGGCGATACGAACAGATCGGAAGTCAAGCTGATCCAGGTTGGGCCGCCGCCGCCCAGCAGCACGGTGCTGCCGACGCCGCCTGCGAATGCAGAGGTGTTGACGCAGATGCAGAACGACAAAACGTGGACGATCTGCAGTCTGTGTGCGCAGGGCACGAACACGACCGGCAACTACGCGTTGAGACCCTCGCAGAGCGAGCCCGCGCTGAGTGGCAGCAGCCTTGAGATGAGTGCCAACGGACCGTCGTGGACCAACGTGCTGTTTATGGACACGCTGCTGGGCACTCGTTCCGCGACTCACTTCCTGTGGGACTTCTCGGTCTACCACGACCCTGCGGCGGAAGCGCACTTCTGGGCTTCGGAGTTCGACGTGTGGCAGGTCCTCGGGGGCAAGGAGTTCATGATCGGCAGCCAGTGCGACTTTGGCGACGGCTACTGGTCGACGTGGGATAGCGAGGGCAATCGCTGGGTGCTGAATGGCATCCCGTGCGCACACTGGACGCCGGGCTGGCACCACATTCAGTGGTACGTGGAGCGCATCAGTCCCACGCAGTATCGCTATGACACGCTGGTCGTCGACGGAACAGCTTACGGACTCAACCAGACGTGGAAGGTAAACGATACGACGTGGCCGGACATGGTCGGCATTCAGTACCAGTTGGATCAGGATCCGACGGGCACGCCACTGCGCGAATGGGTGGATAACGTCACCTTGACGATGTGGTAGAGCGAGCGGTTGCTATGCCGCGCTCTGGTGCCTGCTGATAGGGTCGCCCGTCATGCCGCTGCGCATTGAAGGTCACGGCTGATCTGACGGTCGCATGATGCGCAGCACCGGGTGGCCGCCGATATCTTCGAGCGGAAGATAGACCAGGTTGCGAGGCGGGATCAACCGACACTGTGTGCGCGTGCGGCATGTTGAAGGTGCCGAGAACCTTTAGCGCGCGGCCGGACTCTTCGAGTACAGTCACGCTTCGAGATTCCGCGGAGACGTAGAGGTGCTTGAGCCCGGGGTCGGAAGCGAGAGAACGTCCGGGTCCCCACGGGGTAGACGGCGAGCAGCTTTCCCGCTTGCAGATCAAAGAACGCCGCGATTGGCTTTCCTCACCCGGCAATGTAGGGCAGCTTGTGTCCGAGACTTGCGCCATTCATGAGAGCCGTTGTGCGAACGGCATGGAGTGGAGCGGCGGCGGGAAAGAACGTAGGACTTCCTAGCATCCCCTCGACGCAGCCGACCGGAACGACTTCTGCTGCGCTTTTCAGTTGCGGAGTATCTGGCAGATATATATCGTGCAGATATGCCAGCAGCGAAGCTGAGTCCGACGCGCTCTGCGTTCCCCAGCAAAGCTCGAGGACCGTCCAAGGTGCGCCCAGCGGGTGAGAGCAGCAGCCGCACGACCACGGCCGACTCGCTCCTGGGTCTTCTCAGCCTCGGACCCATGAGCGGGTATGAGATCCGGCAGCTCATCGACCGATCGATTGTAAATTTCTGGACGGAAAGCTATGGGCAGATCTATCCGGCCCTGAAGAGTCTAGTGCAACGAGGTTTCGCAGAGCAGGACAGGCCGGAGCAGGGTCGCTCGGGGCGTCCCGCGCGAAAGCTCTATCGGCTGACCGATAAAGGGCGTGACCGCCTTGTGCACTGGCTGGCTGCTCCGGCCCGGGAGCAGGTGCCGCGCAATGAGCTATTGCTGAAGGTGTTCTTCGGTTTCCAGCAAGCGCCGGAACGTACTGCGGACCACATCCGTACTTTCCTGAGCGAGCAACGACGGCTGCACGAGCGGTTTGGCGCAATCGAGAGCACGCTCAGGCGAGAACAGGCGAACGACCCCGGGCTGCCCTACTGGTTGCTGACGCTTCGCTACGGTCTCTACGGAACAGAAGCACTGATTCGATGGGCGGAAGAGAGCCTCAACCAACTGGAAGCACTTCAAGCGAACACAACGAACTAGGACGGAGACCCGGCATGCATCACGATCCGTTGTGGATGAAGTCGCTGTTGGTTCTGCATATCGCCGCGGGATGCGGCTCCTTCCTGCTCGCGCCGATTGCGCTGGTCACGGCCAAGGGCGGCCGCGCCCACAAGCGCTGGGGCATGGTCTATCTGTGGTCGATGGGACTGGTCGCGGCGACGGCGTTGTCGATGGCTCTCTATCGACCTGTGCTCTTTCTCGCACTGGTGGCGGTCTTCAGTTTTTACTGTGCCTTCTCCGGCTATCGCGTGCTGAAGTTGAAGCAGCTGCCGCGGGGTGGGCGGGCGGCATGGATCGATTGGGTGGCCGGTGTCCTGGCCTTTGCCGCGGGAGCGTGCCTGGTGCTCACGGCATGGCTGAGGCCGGCTCTAGTGCAGAACATGGGTGTCGTGGCGGTGGTCTTCGGGATACTCAGCATGCGGGTGGCAGGGGGACAGATGTGGTCCTTCATGCGCAAGCCCAAAGAGAAGGTGTTCTGGTGGTACACGCACCTTGGGAACTTCATTGCGAGCTACATCGCGGCCTGGTCGGCGTTCAGCGTGGTTACGCTGCCGCGATTGTTTGGCCCACATCTCTGGCTGTGGCTCTGGCCTACGGCGATCGGCGTTCCCGCCATACTTGTGACAACCGCGTACTACAAGCGAAAGTTCACGCCAAAGCGCGGCCATTCGGAGCCGGCAATAGCGGTTTAGGATACGTTCTCGCGCAGTGCGGCTGCGCCGATTTCTGCCGGACGTGATTTGCTCTGCTCTTGCTTGAACCTGGTGGGCGCTGCAGGATTCGAACCTGCGACTTCCACCGTGTGAAGGTGGCACTCTACCGCTGAGTTAAGCGCCCTGGCCGGAGAGCTGCCTGGCGGGACTCGATCAATTTACCATCCCGGGCGGGGTTGGCCCAACTGGCGGGGCATGGGTGCGCGCAGCACCATCCCGCGGTGTCGGGCCACGCGCTGCCGCCGGCGATGGCTGGCCTGCTCGGGCGATTGCTGGGCCGCTCTGAGGATGGCTGGGCTTGCTTCGTGATGGCTGGCCTGCTCGGGATGGCTGGCCTGCTGCGGGATGGCCCGTCGGTGCACTGCCCTTCGCGCAAAGCGGGCATCTACAATGCGATAGCTCATGCCCTTCCGCCCTCTATCCTCCCGGTTGAAACGGCCGCCGCCTGCCGATCCTGAGTTGCCGGATCCGGAGTTGCCGGAGCGGTTTGCCGGCGGCCTGGACCCTGAACTGGACCCCGCACTGGACCCCGAACTGGGGCGGGAGCTGGGCGGGGTGCCGCATCCGGAAGAGGAGCTCGAGGTGCTGCCCGAGGCGGACGACCCTGACCGCGATGCTGACGACGATGGTGACGGCGGGGGCAAGTCCCATGCCGGACCGCAACGTTTTGCTGAGGACGGGGTTGAGGAGGACATGGCGACCTCTGGGTTCCATCCTCAGGCACAAACCGGAGCACGGGCCGGCGCGGCTGCTGGCGTGGCGGCTGATGGTCTGGCGCCGCTCGGCGCGGGCGGCTGGAGCGCGCTGACGGATGCCGAGATCATGCTGCGCGTGGCGGCCGGCGATGAGGCGGGCTATGGGCTGCTGGTGGAGAAGTATCGCCGGCAGATGGTGCACTTCATGTACCGCATGGTGCACAACCAGGCCGTGGCCGAGGAGCTGGCGCAGGAGGTGTTCCTGCGGGTGTACCGGGCGCGGGCGACCTACCGGGCGGATGCGAAGTTCAGCACGTGGATCTACCGGATCGCGACCAACCTGGGCGTGAACCATGCGCGCGACACGCGGCACGAGCGGGGCGCGCAGGCCGTCTACCTGGATCAGCCGGATGCGGAGACGGGCACGCGGCCGGATGTGGCCGATTCGCGGATGAACGTGGAGCAGGACATGCTGCGCGAGGCGCGTATGGCGGCGATCCGCAAGCACGTGATGGCGCTGCCCGAGCGGCAGCGGCAGGCCGTGCTGATGCACAAGTATCAGGACCTGGATTACAAACAGATAGGCGCGATTTTGAAGCTCAGCGAGTCGGCGACGAAGTCACTGCTCTTCCGCGCTTACCAGACATTGCGTGAGCGGCTTCAGGAGTTTGTGTGATGCGCACTCCCAGGCGGACACCAGCATCGGAATTGGATAGCAACACCATGAACTGCAAAGCGACACGGATGGAATTGGCGGACCTGCTGCTGGACCCGGCGGCTGCGTCGGCGGGTGCGCGCGAGCACGTGGCCGAATGTGCAGGCTGCCAGGAGGAGCTGGCGGCGCTGCAGACGACCATGCACACGATGGATGCGTGGGAGGCGCCGGAGCCTTCGCCGTACTTCGACACACGGCTGGCCGCGCGGCTGCGCGAGGAGCAGGCGCGGCCACCGGCGGGCGTGTGGGAGCGGCTGAAGGCGCGGTTCACCTATGGCTCGAACCTGCAGATGAAGCCGATTGCGGCGGGCGCGCTGGCGCTGCTACTGATGGCGGGCGGCGGCACGGCGCTGGTGCTGGATCATGCGCGGCCGGCGGTGACGCAGGAGTCGGCGACGGTGCATGACCTGCAGGTGATGGACGGCAATGCGCAGGTGTATCAGCAACTGAACTCGGTGGACAACGACGGCGACGACGGTTCAGCAACGAACTGAACGGACGAACTGAGCGGACGCGCTGAGCGGGTGGTGAGCGCGGCGCTGGCGAGCGGCGCGGGACGGCAACGGGAAGACAGCCGGGCAACACGGCACAGACGATGACCAGCGGGGGCACAACTCGGACGGGCAGGACAGGCCAAGTGCGGAGCTTCGCGTCGATGTTGCGGCGTGCGTGTGGAAGCCGGCTGCTGCTCGCCACGTTGCTGCTGGCTGGACCTGCTGCGTTTGCGCAGCACGCGACTCCGAATCACGAAGCAGCGCGGCCGGCACCGCAGCCGCACCATGCGCCGGCGCGGCCTTCCTACGGTGGCGGAGGTGCCCCGGCGCCCAGGCCTTCCGCGCCACCGAGGCCCGGCTATCCGGCACCGAACTATGCGCGGCCCAATGCCCCCGCACCCAACTACGCGCGGCCCAACTACCCTGCCCCGAACTATGCGGCGCCGAATGGCTTCACCGCGGGACACACGCCCACGACGGGCCGCATGCCTTATGTGCCGTACGGACCGACGGGGCGGACTACGCCGTCGACCGGGCCGCGGCTGACGGGGCCGCACCTGGGCAACTGGCTGCAGAACCACCAGGGACAGTCATTCAACAGCCAGGCGGACTCACTGCGGCAGGAGCGCGGCTTCAGCCAGCTTCCGCAACAGCAGCAGCAGCGGCTGATCGACCGGCTGCACCAGATCGACAGCATGCCGCCGCCGCAACGGCAGCGCACGCTGGGGCGGATCGAGAACATGGAGCGGCTGGCGCCGGAGCGGCGACAGGAAGTACGCGCGTCCGCGCAGGAGCTGGGCGCGATGGAGCCGGGCCGCAAGCAGCAGGTGCGCGGCGCCTTCCGGTCGCTGCGCGAGCTGCCGCCGGAGCAGCGCGAGCAGGTGCTGAACTCACCGGAGTACCGCTCGCAGTATTCGGAACGCGAGCGGCAGGTTCTTGGAAATTTGCTGTCGGTCGAACCGTATCAGCCGCAGTGACGTTCTGCAGCGGCGGTTTCGGACTGTGGAGATGGGGGCGCTGTTGCGCCATCCGGCCAGGGTTGATGGGAAGATTCGCCAAGAGCTTCTGCTTGCGCAGAGCTGCGCGTCGTGCGTAAACGGTTGGGAGTGGCGTCGTGCGAGGCACTCCCAACCGTCGCGAGTCAAACGGCTGACTCCTTACTTGTCCGTTGAGAAGGCGAGAGCCTTCTGGGACTCGAGCGCGGACAGCCGTTCCTGAAAGGCCGCACGGAGCAGAGTGTAGGTGTCGCTTCCCAGGGAGAGCCGCCTTGGCGCAGGCGAGACATCGACGCAATCGATCATCGCCTGCGCGACCTTGTCCGCATCGCCAGGAATCGGAAACTCGTTGTTGGCGAGTGCGCGGCGTATGTCTCCGGACGGTGTCTTGTCATAGGCCGGCATAGCGGGCGGGCTGACGATGCCGGTCTTGAAGTTTGTTCCTGTCGCCCCCGGTTCGACGATGGTGAACTCGATAGAGAAGGGCGCCACTTCCTGAAGGACCGCTTCCACGAACCCTTCGATCCCCCATTTGGTTGCGTGATACAGACTGAAGTTCGGAAACGCATACTGTCCGCCCGTGGACGACACCTGCAGCACGCGACCGCCACCCTGCGATCGCAAGTGCGGGAGTGCGGCACGGATGACCTGAATCGAGCCGACAAGGTTTGTATCAATCTGGTGACGAATTTGATCGTCGGTCACTTCCTCTGCGGCTCCAGAGAGACCGTACCCGGCGTTGCTGACGACCACATCCACGCGACCGAAGTGAGTGAAGGCTCCGTTGACTACCCGGCGAACCGCGGGTGTGTCGGTGACATCCAGCTTCCCGAGCCACAGGGCTTCGCGGTACTGCTCCTGCAGCCCGGCTAGATCGTTCAGCTTGCGAGCGGTGCCGGCGACTCTGTCTCCCCGTTGCAATAACTTCTCGGCCATCGAGCGTCCCAGGCCGCTATTCACTCCAGTGATGAACCATGTTCTCTGTGCCATGACCGTCTCCCCTTCGACTGCTATGGCCAACGTTAGATCGCACGGAGGGAGGGGCGGTAGACGAAAGCTCTCCCGTTCTTGCACGATCCTCTCAGCCCGTGAGGCACGCCCCGGGTCGCGGCGAATCAAGCGACGGGCATGCCACATCCAAAGCGCATGACCGCCCTCGACGAACTCCGGGACCTCATCAAGCGTCACAGCACCAAGGCACTCACGCCGACGGCGGTGCCCGGTCTGGTGGTGATGCGCAGGGATCGAGTCTCCACCTGCGAGGTGCAGGGCGTTTACGTTCCCATGGTGTGTGTTGTGGCGCAGGGCGCGAAACAGGTGATCGTCGGTAGTTCGACGCTGCGGTATGACAGCTCGAATTATCTGATCAGCTCGGTCGATCTGCCAGTGTCCGGACGGATTACGAAGGCGAGCCCGCAAAGCCCGTACCTGGCGTTGGGGCTGGAGCTGGATCTCCATACGGTGGCATCGGTTCTGGCGACATTGCCGCCACGGCAGGCGGAACCATCGACGCCGCGCGCGATCGCTGTCCACCCCCAGACGCGTGAGTTGCTAGAGGTCTTTGCACGATTGCTGCGACTGCTCGATCACCCCGAGGACATCGCTCCGCTTGCGCCACTGATCGTCAGAGAGATCTTCTACCGTCTGCTCACCGCTGAGCACGGCGCCATGCTGCGCCAAATCGTGCTTGAAGAGAGTCGCAGCGCGCAGATTCTGCGTGTGATCCAGTGGATTCGACAGAACTATGCGTTGCCATTGCAGATCGACAAACTGGCGCGACTGGCGAACATGAGTGCCGCCTCGCTCCATCGTCACTTCAAAGCCGTCACCGCGATGAGCCCACTGCAGTACCAGAAGAGGGTGCGGTTGCAGGAAGCGCGCAACCTTCTGATCTCAAGCACGAGAGATGCGGCTTCCGCGGGGTTCGACGTAGGTTACGGATCTCCCTCTCAGTTCAGCCGCGAGTACCACCGCCTGTTTGGTGCTCCACCGCATCAGGACCGGGAGCGGTTGCGCTCGTTGTCGGTGGATGCACCGGGCTCCTATGCCTGAGCTGCCTGGATGCCGCGGATGCGTGCGTCCCCGAGGCTGGGCAGAAAATTTGCCACGTTTGCAGTGACGTTACGTCGCTTGCGGCAGCGGCTGTGGCGATTCCAACAGTACTGCTCAGGTTCGCTTCGGCAGTGTCTTGCGAGGCGTCGGGATCGAGCAGCCTTCCACTTCCTCTGCCTTGAACCCTGCCGGCGCGGATGCTTGGTCCCGGGTGGGCTTCTCCTCGGCGGCGCCCTTCAGCACGGCGGTGAGAAGCCCCGGATAGAGCTGTTCTATCTCGGCGAGCCGGAGATGCATGAGCCGCCACGTGCCCTGCTTTTCTGTGCGAGTGAGGCCGGCGTGGCGCAGCTCGGCGAAGTGGTAGCTCAGCTTCGTCTTCGAGCCAAGATCTCCAAATGAGTTGCACAGGCCGGGCTCCCGCGACAGGCGGTAGACGATTTGCCGGCGCGTCGGGTCACTCAGCGCATTCAGGATGGCGCTGAATGAAGGCGGGTACTCGATGTCGGAATCAGCCTGCTTCGCCATGTGGAAATTATAGTTCAAGAAAACTTGAATCAGACGAGGCCTGCTCACGATCTATGTGTTCAAGATTAGTTGAACTATGCGAAGCCTGGTTGCGACAGGCCCGCATCGCTCAGCCCCATTCGAGGAGAGAACACTTATGAAATTGACAGGCAATACGGTCTTCATTACGGGCGGCGGGTCCGGCATCGGGCGCGGCGTTGCGGAAGCCTTCCACGCACGCGGCAACAAGGTCATCATCGCCGGCCGGCGCAAGGCAGCGCTCGAGGAAGTCACGAAGGCGAACCCCGGCATCGACGCCCTGGTCCTCGACGTGGAGGATGCATCGAGCATCGCCTCTGTATCGCAGACCCTGATCGCTCGCTACCCCGACCTGAATGTGCTGTTCAACAATGCGGGCATCATGCAGTTCGACGATGCGGCCGGAGCGGTCGACGAGACGGTGTTGACGTCCACGATTACCACCAACCTGCTTGGACCGATACGCCTGAGCTCTGCGCTGCTCGAGCACCTGAAGAAGCAGAAGGAAGCAGCGATTCTCTACAACACCTCTGTGCTGGCCTTCACGCCGTTCGCTCTCACCTCCGTGTATTCGTCCACGAAGGCCGCGCTCCACTCGTATGCACTGTCGCAACGCTACAAGCTGCGGGGCACCTCTGTTCGGGTGATCGAGATTGCGCCGCCATGGACGCAGACCGACCTGTTGAACAGCAAGGAAGAGCCGCGTGCCATGCCGCTCGGAGCATTCATCGAAGAGACGATGCAGGTTCTCGGCACAGGCGTGGACGAGGTCCTGGTCGAGCGGGCGAAGAAGCTGCGCAACAACGCGGGACCAGACGAACACCCCTACGTCACCGAGTTCAATAACTGGCTGCTGGGCGTCGCCTAACCGGCTCCTGGCGTGGTTTTACACACAAGCAGACGCTGTCGCCGCCGCTGGCAACGATAACGCACAGCGTCTGATACATGTTCGGTTCACTGAGCATCGAGAAAGGGCCCCGCGAAGAGAAGGAACCCGCGGAGCCCTTTCGGCATGGTGGTCGCGATGCAGCAGGCGGCCGCTAGAAGTACTTCATGTTCCGCAGGTCTTCGATCAGCCCGGGTCCGGTCGGCTCCCAGCCCAGCGCTTGGCGTGTCCACTTGCTGGACGCCGGCATATCCAATCCGGCGAAGTGCGCGAAGGGCCCGAAGTGCTCGGCCGCCTTCTCCGCATCGATCGACACCACGGGCACGTTCAGCCCCTTGCCGATCGTCTCGGCGATCTCGCGCAGCGTGACACCTTCTTCCTGCACTGCGTGGTACACGGTCACGCCCGGTCCTGTCTTCTCGACCGCCAGCCGGTACAGGTGCGCGACGTCCTTCCGCGGCGCCGCCGCCCAGCGATGTGCGCCATCGCCGACATAGACCGAAACACCCTTCTGGCGTGCGGCCTGCGTCAGCATCGGCACGAGTCCCTGCTTGTGCGTGTCATGCACCTGCGGCAGCCGCACGATGGCCACCCGAATGCCACGCTCTGCCGCGGCTTTCGCAGCCGCTTCAGGATTGCGAGGGATTCCTGGTGTACTCAAGGGCGCATCGTGCTCGGTACGGACATGCCCAGGTCCGCCGCTCGCCAGTCCCGTCGCGGACGTCACGAGGAGCAGCGCTCCTGGTGCGAGCACAGAACTCAGAGCCTCGATGGCTTTGCGCTCGTCTTCGCCGTTCTGCGCAAACTTCGAGAAGTCGTGGTCGAACGCGAGGTTCACGACAGCATCGACGCCTGTGGCTCCGCTGCGCAGGCTGTCCAGGTCCTTCAGATCGCCGCGATGCACCTCGGCGCCCGCTGCCTTCAACTGCTCCGCGCCCGCATCGCTGCGTGCCAGCCCGCGCACCTGGTGCCCTGCCGCGATGAGTTCCTTCACCAGTGGCGTCCCGATAAAGCCTGTCGCTCCCGTTACAAAGATCCGCATAGACCCTTCCTCCTGCTGTGAGCTGGACCGCTCCGCCCATTCATAAGCGGAGCCTGTCTCCGCTTTATGAGATAAGCGGAGACAGGCTCCGGTTGCAGAAGTTTCTGAGAAACTGACGTATGCCGAAAAAGCTGGCCACACCGCCTCCGGCTGCTCGCAGGCTGCGCGCCGATGCGCAGCGCAACCGCGAGCGCATTCTCGAGGTCGCCCAGCTCGTCTTCCGCCGCGATGGAGCCGACGCGTCGCTCGACGACATTGCCCGCCAGGCAGGCATTGGCCCCGGCACGCTCTATCGACACTTTCCCACACGCGATGCCTTGATCGAAGCCGTCTACCGCAGCGAGGTTGAAAAGCTCACTGCCGCCGGTCAGCGCTTCGCCGCGACCATGCCACCGCTCGAAGCCCTGCGCACCTGGATGCTTGTCTTCATCGACCACGTCGCGGACAAAACACTCATCATCCCGGCGATGGACACGGTCGCGGGTGGCTCCACGCGCCTCATCGAAGGCGCGCGCGGGGATATCCATGGCGCGTTTCTCGCCCTGGTCAAACGTGCCATTCGCAGTGGCGATCTGCGGTCCGACACGGAACCGAACGACTTCGTGCGCGCACTGGTCGGCGTCTTCTACACGACGGCCAATCCAGGTTGGGAGGCGAGCGCCCGCCGCATCGTGGACATCCTCATCGAGGGTTCGCGTCCGAAGGCTCGTAACTCCCGATCGAAACCTGCTGAATAGGTGGAGCGATACGGCTGGCCGGCTGCACTTCTCAGCGACCCCGTTGTCCTCACCAGCTAGTGCTTTGCAAACGCGGCCGATGGACTCGACCCTGCGTTCTCAGCGCTCTCCTTGAGGTCCATACGCTCGATCCGGCCACCAGCGATGGTGTAGATGTGCCACACCTCAGTGTCGGAAAGAACGTCCCCGTCCAGACTCTTCACGAGTTGACGAACTCTGACGTCGACTCTCCCATCGCCACGGTCGATGATGTCGATCGGCTCGACGTGCGGGTCGAATTGATTCCACTGGCGAGTCCAGTAGGCACGGATCTCGTCTTTCCCCACCACCTGGCCACCCTCGGACGCCTTCGGCCAACTGACGGTTTCACTCATCAACGCAAACACACCGTCGATGTCTCTCGCGTTGAAGGCTGCATACGCTCTTGTGATCAGTTCGTGAGTGTTCACGATCGCTCCCATTGTTCTCTAGCTGTTGACCTGCCTCGAAGAGACCAAACCCGAGCAGTTACGACAGGTACGGCTCCGGGGACGACGCTTCGCCTTCAACCACGTTACGCTCAAGCTCCGCTACAACGTGGCCCTTCTCTCCCGTGATTGGCGCGATGCGGTGGCCAGGCTTCCTCCAGCCACCGCCGATCGCTCTCGCGCGTCGCCACGGCGGTTACTTGAGCAGGTTCTTCGCCAGGAAGAGCAGGTTGGCGGGGCGTTCGGCGAGGCGGCGCATGAAGTAGGGGTACCACTCGGTGCCGAAGGGAACGTAGACGCGCACGTTGTAGCCCTCCGCCACGAGCGAGCGCTGCAGGTCGCGGCGCACGCCGTAGAGCATCTGGAACTCGAAGGCGGACTTGGCGATTCCCTGCTGCTCGACGTAGGCGCGGGTGGCCGCGATCATCTTCTCGTCATGGGTCGCGATGCCGTGATATACGCCGCTGCCGACCAGCATCTGGGCGAGGCGGACGAAGTTCTCATCAACGCGCTCCTTCTCCGGGAAAGCGCGATCAGCGGGCTCCTGGTAGGCGCCTTTGCAGAGACGGATCCGGATGCCCTCTTTCAGCAACTGGCCGATGTCGGCCTGGCTGCGGTAGAGGTAGGCCTGTATGACGACACCGATGCGGCCCTGCTTGCCCGCCTCGGCGTGGATGCGACGCACCAGCTCGAGGGTGGGGGTGGTCAGTTCGCTGCCCTCCATGTCGATGCGGACGAAGCTGTGGGTGGCACAGGCATGCTCGGTCAGCTTGCGGACGATCTGCTCGGCGATGGCGGGATCGAGCTCCATGCCGACCTGGGTGAGCTTGACGCTGACATTGGCATTGAGCTGGCGCTGCTGGATGGAGTCGAGCAGGCCGTGGTAGATGGCGGCGGCGCGCTCGGCCTCTTCGGCGGAGTGGACGTTCTCGCCCAGGCTGTCGAGGGTGACGGCCATGCCCTGCTGATTGAGGGCGGCGGCGGCGTCAAGCACCTCGTCGGCGCGGAGTCCGGCGACGAAGCGGGACGAGAGCCGGCGTCCCAGGGCGGAGGCCTCAGAAAAGCGGCGGAGCGGACGATTGCGAGAGAGAGAAATGAACGTACTGCGGAGCAGGGCCATAGGAGGTAACTCGTGATCCTCGCATACTTTGCAGCCCGGTGCAAAAACCTGCCTCAGGAACACATGCGTACTCTATCGCTGTCGCCTAGGGAATGTTCCAATCCCACGTTGGCATTTGAACAGGTAGTCACAAATTTTGTGACGCAACCCAAAATGGGAAGGTGCATCCTATCTCTGTTCGCAGCTTCCCGTACGTCTGGTCCCTCCAGGCGCGCCTCACCTCAACCGCCTACCCGAAATTACGAAAACAGCAGAGCGGGCGGACTGATCTCCCCTGACTCTGACGAGGGTCCCCATGGTGAATCATTGCGCGAATCCGCAATGCTGCAAGCCACTCCACTATCTGCGTGAAGGCCGGGTGTACGTATTTGACGTAACCACCCCAAGCCCTGGCGAGCGCGGCGCCCGGCGAATGGAACACTTCTGGCTCTGTGGAACCTGCAGTGAGATGTTCCTGCTGGAGCAGGTTGAGGATAAGAGCGTTCGGATTGCACCGCGGACGCAGCGCAATTCTCCTGCCATGGTGCCCTACCGGGCGCCGCTCGCCTCCTGAATCCGGCCAGCCAGCACTGAGCTTCAAACACGAAGCAAGCCCGCTTCCTGATATCGCAAAGGCCACCAACTCTGAGAGTTGGTGGCCTTTGTCTTATGCGTCCTGTTGTTGGGGTTGTGTGTGGCGGGCTAGTCGCGCTGCCCGGCGACGGCCGCTTCGGGGGCGCGCAGCGGCTCCCGGTTGTATTGACCTGTCAGTGAGCTCCAGCGGATAAAGACCAACTCGGCCAGCATCTGCAGGCCATCGCGCAGGTAGCTGATGCGGCTGCGCTCATCGTGGCCCCAGGTGACGGAGACCTCGGCCACGCGCAGGCCGCGATGCAGGGCGATGAAGAGTATCTCCGGATCGAAGCCCCAGCGCTCGATGCGCTGCAGCCCGAAGACAAGCTGGGCGGCTGGGCGGCGGAAGGCCTTGAAGCCGCACTGGGTGTCGGCGAAGGGCAGCCGCATGATGGACCGGGTGAGCGCGTTGAAGCAGCGGCCGAAGAAGCGCCGGTAGAGCGGCTGCTTGTGCACGATGCGCTTGCCTTCGAGCCAGCGCGAACCGATGGCGACGTCGGCCCCGTCGGCGATGGCGGCGAAGAGCCGTTCCGCCTCATCGATGGGTGAGGAGAGGTCGGCGTCGGTGAACATGACGATCTCACCACTGGCGCGCAGCATGCCGTTGCGGACGCTGTAGCCCTTGCCGCGGTTGCGCGGATTGCGGATCAGCCGGATCTCGGGGCGCTCGGTGGCCCAGCGCTCGACGATGGCGGCCGTGGTGTCGGTGGAGCCGTCGTCGACCACCAGCAGCTCCGCATTCCAGCCGCGCGACCGGATGCAATCGGTCACGGCGCGGAGTGCGGACTCAATCCGGGCAGCCTCGTTGTAGGCCGGAATGATGATGCTGTACTGCACGTCCTGATCGGGCTGGTTCACAACGGGCGGCGCTCCATGGCTATTGTGTTCGATGATAAGCCACGCTCCGCCGTGCCGTGCAGGTGGTCACCAATATGGATTGCGCAGCAATGGGTTGGGTAGTTTCCGCGACCCTTACCCCTCTGGAGACGTCTTATGTTTTGTAGTGCGGTGCGGTAAACCGGCATCTATATTGAGTTTGCAGCGTTGTGTGACTTTGCAGAGGGGCAAGCGGACGATGACGAAGGCCGACCTGGTTGAAGAAGTGACCCGTCTTGGAGACCTGACCCGCCGGGATGGCGAGGTGGTGGTCGACACGGTCTTCGACGCTGTGATCCAGGCGCTGCAATCCGGCGACAAGATCGAGATTCGTGGGTTTGGCAGCTTCCGCATCCGGCAGCGCAAGCCGCGGACCGGGCGCAACCCGAAGACCGGGGACAAGGTCGAGGTGCCGGCGAAGCGGGTGCCGTATTTCAAGCCGAGCAAGGAGCTGCGCGACCTGGTGAATCCGCGCGCAGCCGGCGCCAAGGGCGAGCCGCCCACCGCGGAGCCGGCTGAAGGCTAGCGCCGGACCCGCTCACAAATCTCTACTTCGGGCCGATGACGGCCATCATGCGGCCGCAGAAGCCGTGCTCCGCGCGGTAGGAGTAGAAGGTCCGCGACTCGCACTGCGTGCAGCGGTAGCCGACGCGGATGGCCGCCTCGCTCAGGCCGGCATCGAGCAGCTGGCGACGGTTGGCTTCGATCAGGTCCAGGTGCAGGCTGGGGCCGATGTTGCTGTGACCGGGGGCGCGGGCGGTCAAAAACAGCAGCGGGTACTTCTCCTTGACCGGATCCGAGTCGTAGATCTCCGTAAACAGGGCCGGGGCGTAGGCGAACTGCGAGTGGAACTCGGTCGCGACCTCGTCGCCGACGGCATAGCAGCATTGGCCGATCGCCGGACCGATGGCGGCTTCGAGATCCTCGGGTCGGCTGCCGAACTCCAGCCGCATCTTGCCGATGCCACCCTCGACGATGCGCTTCAGCGTGCCGCGCCATCCGGCATGGAAGCCGGCGACGGCGTTCGTGCGCTTGTCGCGCACCAGGATGGGGACGCAGTCGGCGGTCTGGATGCCGATCATCACGGCGGGGTCGTCGGTCATGAGGCCGTCGGCACGGAAGGTAGTCCCGTTCTCCTTTTTGGTGACCCGGCGCGTGAGCCCGGAGTGGATCTGGCGCAGCGTGACCAGGCTGCGGCCTTGGGCATGCGCCGCAGCGAGCAGACGGCGGCGATTCTCTTCGACATGCGGGCGTTCGTCGCTGTCGGTGAAGCCGAGGTTCATCTCACCGGGGGCGCCGGGCTGCTGCGCGTAAACGGTCGAAACGCCACCCAGACGCGTGCTGAAGGCGTGGGGCACGCCGTCGCTGAGCCAGCGCTTCGAGACGAGCACCTCGACGTCGCCGGCACGCTCGGTCTCGAGCTGGGTGGCTGGGGTCTCCTGCAGCTCGGTTGGAGTCTGGCGGCGGTAGCGGGGGCTGTCGCGATGGATGGCGCGGCGGCCATGGGTCAGGCCAACGCCGGCCAGGAGCTGGTCGATCTTGCTGACATCTTCCGGATCAAGGGGTTGAGGGGCGGGCGCGTGAGCGCGGCTGGCCTGCTTCGCTGCCATGGCTTGATTGTACGGGGCGCGGTGGAGTGAGATGCGTCCCCAGAAAGAGCGATGGGCCCGCTTGCTGGCGGGCCCGCTCTAGAGGCTGAAGGAAGATGTCAGGATGACTTCAGGAGGAGGGCGGATGCCCTCGGTATGGGGGTGTACTACGGGGTGGTAGTGACAGCCGGGGTAGCCTCTGTTCGTGCTCTGTAGGAGTGAGGGTGCGGAGAAAAGGTTGCTGGCCGTGTGACGAATTATCCGCCAAGATTTCCACAGCCGATGGAAAGCTCAGGAGGCGGTGAGTACGCCGCCAAGCAGGCCCTTGAGCGAGGCGACGTATTCATCAAGGGCGATGCGGCCGGTGTTGGTCATGCGGTAGAGCGTGACCGGCTTGCGGGCGACGAACTTCTTCTCAACCGCGATGTAGCCGGCCTCCTCGAGCTTGAGCAGATGCGCGCCGAGGTTGCCGTCGGTTGAGCCGGTGCGCTCGCGGAGCCAGGTGAACTCGGCCTGATCGACGCCGTAGAGCAGAGACAGGATGGCCAGACGCATCTTCCCGTGGACGACCGGGTTGAGGTCCGGCAGCTCAGGCATGCTGCACCGCCGTGGCCGGCCGCTGCGTGTTGCCGCGGCTCTCGCGGATCATGAGGTAGACGCCGAAGCCGATCATGCCGACGAGAGTCGCGCCGAGGAACAGGTAGGCGACGCCGTTCGCGGTGGCGAAGGCGCTGGCAGCGGCGGCGGCCCACCAGAGTCCGCCAACACCGATCTGCACTTTCCAGCGCAGCATCAGGCCAGAGGCGATGTTGGCGACGCCGAGCAGTGTCTCGATGCCGCCCATCAGGGTCTGCGCGGTGGCGTGCCCGCTCCACGCCTGCGAGAAGGCAAAGACGAAGATGCCGAAGCCGACGGCGCTCCAGGCGGCCTGGATGTGGCGGGACTTGTCTGTCCGGGGCTGGAGGCGGGTGCGGCGGCGGGCGATGACGGCGGTCAGCGCTGCGGTGAAGACCATGGTGACGGGCCAGGCCAGAGTGCGGCCGCCGGCCTGCGGGAGCAGGCTGGCCCAGGCGGTGGCCACATAGTAGGCCAAGCCCCAGACAACAAAGGTCCAGCCCCAGCGTTCGGTGCTCTTGCGACCGGCCTGCAGCATGGATTCAATGAGGTTGATACGGTCGGTAATCTCTGGGTCAGGTGCGCTGTAATGGGCCATTTGGGGCCTCCTGGGTAGGGCTAAAGGGCTCACTCTGCAATGCAGAGTAATGAATATGACTACTCTGCGCCGCAGAGCGCTCCGCGTCAAGTGAAATCTGCACAGCGAAAAGCCCCCGCGATCTGGCCGGGGGCTTTCCGCTGTGCTCTCGTTCTGTGCTCTTGTTCCCGACACTCCCTGTTCCCCGCTCACTCGCCCAGCCCTCAGGCGGAGGTCAGGGCTTCGCCGATCCAGAGCTCGAAGGCTTCCATGCTTTCATCCCGGCCTAGGAAGTCGCGGACCAAGGTGCGGCCGGGGGCGGAGCCGCCGCGGTCGAGGACCGTGCTGCGGTAGCGCAGGGTGGCCGGGTCTTCGAGCAGGGCGGCGCGGTCGAACTGGTTGAAGAAGTCGATCGCGATGACCTTGTCGTAGAGGTAGGTGTAGTAGTTCGACGAGTAGCCGCAGAGGTGGGTGAAGCTCGAGTACATGCGGTTGCCGTCGATCCAGAGGTAGGGGAGGAAGCGCTCGTAGTCGGCCTTGAGCAGGGCGTCGAGGTCGAGCGGATGGCCCGGCTCGTCCGGGTCCCGGTCGTGCACGTCGAGCGAGTAGTTGGTGTAGAAGAGCTGGGTCCGGACCCAGTCCGCGCGGCCGAAGGCGCCGGCCTGGTTCATCAGCGCGACCAGCTCGGCGGGGATGGCTTCGCCGGTCTGGTAGTGGCGGGCGAAGGTGCCGAGCAGGCGGTGGTCGCGGAAGAACTCTTCGAGCATCTGCGAAGGCACTTCGACGAAGTCGCCTTCGGTGGCGATGCCGCTGATGCCGGCCCAGGGCTGCTGGCCGCCGAGGATGGCGTGCATGAGGTGGCCGAACTCGTGGAAGTAGGTGACGACGTCGGAGTGCTGCATGAGGCCGGGGTCGTCGTTGGCAACGTCGTGGGGGCCGGGGTCACCGCCCGGAAAGTTACAAATGAGGGCGGCTTCGGGGACCTGGCGGCCGGCGATGCCGGGCACCAGCGGCGCGGCGCTGAACCACTTGTCCTTGCCTTCCCGGGGGTGCATATCGAGGTAGAAGCGGCCAGAGTGCTTGCCGCCGTCGTAGACATCCCAGGCCGAGACGGAGGGGTGCCAGACGGGGGCGTCCGAGGGGCGGAACTCGACGTGGAAGAGGCGCGCCGCGGTGGCGAGCACGCCGGCCTCGACCTGCTTGTACGGGAAGTAGGGGCGCACCTGCTGCGAGTCGAAGGCGAAGGCGTGGCGGCGGTACTGCTCGAGCCAGTAGCCACGGCTGGCGGCATCGAGGCGGCGGATGTCCGGCCGCTCTGACTGAGCGAAGCTGAGCAGGATGCTGTACTCCTGCTCGGCGCCGGTGCGCGTCGAGACCTCGAGGCGATCAAGGAACTGCTTCATGTTGGCGGCGGAGCCGATCATCTGGTCGGCGGTGGCGAGGTCGGCCCAGGTGGCGAAGCCGAGCAGGTTGGCGATGGCATGCCGGGTGCGGAAGAGATCGAGCAGCAGCTCGCGGTTCGCGGGAAAGGCGCGCGTGTTGTAGGCGAGGAACATGCGGCGGCGCAGGGCGTCGCTGGCGGCGAAGGTCATGACGGGCAGGTAGTCCGGGAAGTCGGTGGTGAGGATGACCTTGCCGGTTTCGTCGGGCGCGTGGTGCTGGCGGAAGTCCTCGGGCAGGCCGTCGAGTTCGGAGAGGTCGGTGATCTCGACGGTGTTGGCGCCCTCCTGGACGTTGCGGCCGATGGTCAGGCTGAGGACGGTGGCCTTGTCCTGCAGCTCGCGCAGGCGGGTGCGGGTGGCCTCATCCTTATCGACGCCGGCGAGGCGGTACTGGAGCAGCGTGCGGTCAACGTAATGGCGGGTGCCAGGGTCCGCATCGGCGTCGGGTGTGGCAGCGGCGAGCGCGCGGTAGACCTCCTGGTTGAGCGAGAGCGCGGTGGCGGCTTCGGCGACCTTTTGTGCCATCGCCTGTGCCATATCGCGGACGGGCTTGCTGGGGTGGACGCTGTCGAGCAGGCCGCACTCGGAGCCGGCCTGGCTGAGGCGGGCGACGGCGTCGTCGTAGGCACGCCAGGCGGAGCGGAAGTCGGCGGCATGGTGGAGCTGGTCGAGGCTGGCCTGGTGGGCGGCGAGTGCGGCATCGACCCAGGCGGTGAGCGATGCGGGACTGAGTTCCGGACCAAGTCCGGGGGTCAGTTCAGCGTCAGCTTCGGTCTTGGTGGCGGCGGTCCACGCATGCTGCTGCAAATTCGTTGTATCCATCACGATCCTTGAGAATCCCTTAGCTCGATGTTCCCTGGGTTGAGGCTACACGGTGCGAAGTTCTTGCAACGAGGTACCACCTATGGTTACTATTTCGCAGCTCGTGCGTGACCTGGCATGACAGCTTCGACGACTCCGGCAATCGCAGTGCACCAGTTGCGAGCACGTCTGCCACGCGTGTGCGTTGCCGTGAGCGGCGCGAGCGCGAACGAGCTGCTGAGCCGCGCTGAGCGCATTGCGGCCGAGCATAGTTTTCTCGAGCTGCGGCTGGACACGCTGCACAAGCCACAGGCGGCGATGGCGAAGATCAAAGCCTTCCTCACCGAGCACCGGAATGTTACCGCGATTGCGACATGTCGGCGGACGGAGGGCGGCGGCCACTTTGTCGGCGAACTGTTTGAAGAGGCGGAGATCCTGGAGAGCGCGGCGCGCGCCGGCTGCCAGATGATCGATGTGGAGATGGAGTCGGCGGAGGCGATGCGGCCGGCCGACTGGAAGCGCCTGCGCGCGAGCGGAGCGGCGCTGATCCTGAGTTACCACGACTTCAGCCACACGCGGAACCTGCCGAAGGTGTTCGAGCGGATGCAGCAGTTCGAGCCGGAGTTTTACAAGATCGTCTCGACGGCGCGGACGCTGACCGACAACCTGGCGGTGCTGGACCTGGTGGCGAAGTACGGCGACGAGCACAACCTGGTGGCGATGGCGATGGGCGAGGCGGGCATCGTGAGCCGGCTGCTGGCGCCGCGACTGGGGTCGGCGTTCACCTTCGCCTCGGCTGCAGAGGGCGAGGAGACGGCGCCGGGGCAGATGTCGCTCGACCGGCTGAAGAACCTGTACCGGTTCGACGAGATCGACGCGGCGACGCGGATTTACGGCGTGGTGGGTCATCCGATCGCGCATTCGCTGTCGCCCCTGATGCTGAATCTGGCGTTTCGCCGGGAGCGGATCAATGCGGTGTTTGTGCCGCTCGAGACGGCGAAGCTGGATGACCTGCTGACCATGGTGGAGCGGCTGCCGCTGGCCGGGCTCGCGGTGACGATGCCGATGAAGCAGGAGATTCTGCCGGCGCTGTCGCGGATGGATGAGTTGTCGACGCGGATCGGCGCGTGCAACACGGTGGTGCGCGGGCCGGAGGGGCGGCTGTTCGGCTTCAATACCGATGCGGGCGCGGTGATCGGGCCGCTGGAGCGGCGGCTGTCGCTCAAGGGCGCGCGTGTGCTGGTGCTGGGCGCGGGCGGCGCGGCGCGCGCGGCGGTCTTCGGGCTGAAGGAGAAGGGCGCGGACGTCCACATCCTGAACCGGACGCCGGAGACGGCCAAGCAGTTGGCTCAGCAGGCGAAGGTGAAGGTGTTCAAGCGCGAACTGCTGGCGAAGACCGACTTCGATGTGGTGATCAACGCGACGCCGGCGGGCATGCACGGTGCGAAGGCATTCGAGCTGTTGGAGCCGGAGGAGCTGCGGGCTCGGCTGGCGTTCGACATGGTCTACAACCCGGTCGAGACGCCGCTGATCCGGCTGGCGCAGCAGAAGGGCATCCCGGTGATCCCGGGGGTGGAGATGTTCGTCTACCAGGGGGCGCGGCAGTTCGAGATCTGGACGGGCAAGCCGGCGCCGGAGGCGGATATGCGGCGCGTGGTGCTGCATGCGCTGCAGCAACGGCAAGGGACACCCGCCACGGTCTGAAGACAGGGCTGGGGGTGATAGCCTGCGGCTGCCGGTTGCGGTCGCGTCATTTTTTTCCAGAGCGAATGCGGGACCGTAGTTCAGACCGGCGAGGGGAAGCTGCCTGTGCCTGGTCTGTCGGCTCTTTTGCAGTTGCGCGAGCTGTTGCCGCTGGTCGATCGGCTGCTGCCGCTGGTGACCCGGGCGGCGGGCAAGGCTGCGCATGCCGAGGCGGTCGGACTGAGCCAGCAGATCGAGCAGGTACAGGCCGAGAGCCGCGGGCTGCGGACGCAGGCGGGGGAGCAGGGAGCGCGGCTGGAGTCGGTCGAACGCAGCGTGGCGCAGCTGACGGCTGAGCTGCGAGCTGCGGAGGAACGGCGGCAGACCGACCATCGCGAGCTGGTCGCGGCAGTGGGCAGGCAGCGCGGGATGGCAGTCGTGATGCTGGTTACGGTGGTCCTGGTTGCCTTGATCGCGCTTGTTTTGCTGGTACTTATGCTGCGCGGCCATGCCGGATGAGGGTTGAGGGCCGGTGAGCAGATTCGGGAAGACCCGGGTGCCTAGCGCTTCCCCTTTGTAGTTGCCAGCCGTGTAAATAGAGGACTAGGATGTGCCGTGAGTTCGGTGCAGCCCTTCCTGAAGGCGCGCGCCAGAGCGCAGCTGTTCCGCTACAACGCTTTGGTCAATCAACTGGCGGAGTTTCGCCAGCGTCAATGGAGTGAGCCCCTCTATGGCGTGGTACGCCTACTGCATCAGTGAAAAACAATCTTTTCCGGAATTAGCCCGTCACCGCAAACCAGTCCCGATGCAAGCCTTGACCGGCATATCGGGCAACCAGCTCTTCCTCTACCCTGCCAGCGACCTCGCCGTTATCGTCTCCGAACACAACCCTGACGAATCGTTCGATCAGCAGGCTGCCCGCGACCATGCACGCGTGGTGGGTGACTGCTTCAAGATGTCGACCGTGCTTCCCTTCCGCTTTGGCACTGTGTTTGCCGACGATGAAGCGCTGCGCCGGTCGATCCGCTCCAACCAGCGCCAGTATGCGACCAATGTCGAGCGGTTACGCGGCAAGGCCGAGATGCACCTGCGCGTGAGTGTGGACGACTGCTGCATGCCCCTGCCGCTGCGTGCGTTTCCTGTGAAGGAGACGGTGGGCAAGGAGTACCTGTCGAACCTGCGCGAGACGGCATCGCGCCAGCGCGAGCGCCAGACCAAGGGTCGGGCGATCTCGATCCAGATGCAGCGGTTGTTTGCGCCGCTCGATGAAGAGGTGTCCTGCCGGACGATGGAAAACGGCAAGATGCTGCTCGACATCTCGCACCTGATCGATGCGAAGTGCGTGGAGCGTTACCTGAACAAATTTGCCAGCACCCGCGAGCTCCTGAAGGACTGCACGATGCAGCTTTCCGGGCCGTGGCCACCGTACCACTTTGTGCAGCGCCTGACCCGGCCACATGTCGCCGCGCCTGGCATCCCTGCCTGATCCTTCTTGCCAAGTGAGATGCGTTTTGCGAGGCCCGCTTTCGAGCGGGCCTTTCGCTTTGTGGGCATGCGATGCGGCGGACTAGTGGGCGAGCGCGAGCTGGTGGGGACCGCTGGCGAAGCAGGGCATCGAGTCTTCCCAGTGGCTCTCGGTGAGCTGGTGCTTGTTGCTGCCGTCGGCGTTCATCATCCAGTTGGAGCCGTAGGGCTGGAATGAGTTGTCGTAGAGGGCGGCCTCGTCGCGGAAGCCGTACTCACCGCTGTTCCAGAGGATGTATTTGCCGTCACCACTCCAGACGGCGTGCGCGTCGTTGGCGGGGAAGGTGGTCATGCGCTGGAGGCCGGTGCCGTCGGGCCTGATGGTGTAGATGTCGAAGTTGTTGTCGACCGCGCGGGTGAACAGGATGCGCGAACCGTCGGGCGACCAGTAGGGCAGGTTGTCGGTGCCATCGGTGAGCGGATGCGAGGTGTGCGTGCCGAGATCGAAGATGCGCAGGCCCCGCTCGTTTGCCGCGAAGGAGCGATAGACGATCTGCTTGCCGTCGGCCGACCAGCTGGGAAAGCCGGCGTTCGGGATGTCGGCGGTGAGTTCTTCGAGGCCGGTGCCGTCGCGGTTGACGAGCATGAGTTTTGCGCCGGCGGTGCGGCGGCCCTGCAGGAAGCCGCCGTAACCGAAGGCGATCCGCTTGCCGTCGGGAGACCAACTGGGCGCGAAGGCCGCGCCCTGCTCCGTCTGGAAGATGGTCTTGCGGTTGGTGCCGTCGGCGTTCATGGTGACGATCGAGGAGTCGAGGTCCTTGCTCGTGACCAGAAGGGTGCCGTCCTTCGAGAAGCTGGGGAAGACGTCTGTGTAGCGGTATTCGTAGTTGGGGTCCCAGCTATAGAGGAGCTGATTCTGCGGGCGCGGGGTGTAGTCGACCTTCTCGTAGATGACCTTGCTGCCGTCGGGGGACCAGGCGGGCGAGCGCAGACTGCCGGGGAAGGTGCCCTTCGCCCTGGTGTACCCGACGCCCTCGGTCTTGCCCGACTTGGTGGCGTAGGCCACGGTGCCATCGGGGAGGAACTGAGGCTGCAGCTTGAGCCCGGGACCGGAGGTCTGCTCCGTGCGCTTGCCGGTGGCGATGTCGATCGAGACGATCTGCGAGGTGGCGCGTGCCGAGAGGCCGAAGACGCGGGCGTTCCAGGTGCTTTCGACGGGGATCTCGTAGTAGACGATCTGTTTGGAATCAGCGGACCACTTCGGGGAGCCGGAACAGATGCCCGGCTGGGTGATGCGGCGCAGACCCGTGCCGTCGGGGTGGACGATGTAGACGCTCAGCTCCTGCACGTGCTCCCATCCACTGCCGTTGCCGTGCCCTTTCCATTCGGTGTTGCGGTCGGAGGTGAAGGCGATCCACTGGCCGTCCGGCGACCAGGAGGGGCGATAGAAGCCGTCCGGCTTCATGGGATCGCCCTGGATGTCGGCGCTGCCGGTGAGGTTGCGGAGGCGCTGGCTCTTCAGGTCGAGGATCCAGATGTTGGCGCGGTGCGCCGGTCCGCGCGTGGACAGGAAGGCGATCTGCTTTCCGTCGGCAGAGAAGGCGGCCTGGTCGTCGAGCGCGGGATCCGTCGTGAGCTGCTCGAGCGCTGTGCCATCGGCGTGAACGCGATAGATGTCCGCCTGACCATAACCGACACGCTCGGAGGTGAAGACGATCCACTGGCCATCGCTCGAGTAGGAGGCGTGGTAGTCAAAGCCGTTCGAGGAGAGGAGTTTGTGCTCGCCGGTGCCGTCTGCGTTGGCGACGTAGAGCTCCGACACGGAAGGGCCGATGCGATTCATCAGCATGACGTCTTTCCCGAAGGCGGGCAGAGTGGACAGGAGTGCAAGGATGAGCCCCGGGAACGCGCGTGCTGTCATGGCCGTCATGCTCGCACGGACGAGGATTCGCGAAGAGGTGTTTCAGAAAAGATGTTGGTGCGGTGCTAATTCGTGGCGGGTGCGTTTTTCTTATCGCGGGTGAGGACGCGGGTGGCCTTGCGGCGGTCGGCGGAGGCGTGGTCGATCTTGCTCCAGAAGGCCTGGAAGTAGTCGACGGCCGAGATGATGGAGACGAGCACCATGAAGTAGATGGAGACGTAGGCGGTCCAGCGGACGGGCAGGATGTACCAGCCCCACTGCCACTGGTACCAGCGGTGCGCAAGGATTGTAGCAACGACGGCGACGATCTGGACGATGGTCTTGAGCTTGCCGAGGTTGCTGGCCTGGATGGTGAAGCCTTCGACGCTGGCGATGGAGCGCAGGCCGCTGACGAGGAACTCGCGTCCGATGACGACGATGGCGATCCAGGGCTTCATGATCGAGGGAGTGAACTCGACGAGCGAGATGAAGGCTGCGGAGATCATCAGCTTGTCGGCAAGCGGATCGAGCAGCATGCCCATGGTGGTGATCTGACCGCGGCGGCGGGCGAGGTAGCCGTCGACGCCATCGGTGATGGCCAGCAGGATGAAGACGAGGGAGGCGATCAGCTCCTGCTCGCCCCAGCTATCGCGGAACGGGAAGCTGGCAGCCAGCATCCAGATGAGCAGGGGCACACCCACAATGCGGCTCATCGTGATGGAGTTGGGCAGATTCATGGGCCACCGAACGTGCCACGTCCATTATGCCTGAGGCTGCAAGCCGAATCGGGAATGCCAGCCGGGGGGAGGTCCCGAGGCGGGAATCGTGCGGCAGACTGGCGCCATCCAAACGGTAAATTGACCCAGACCAGCCGGCCCCTCCTGCTAAGTTGAAGCCTGACAAGCAGCAACGGGCCACCCGAATGAGTTGAGATCATGAGCGCCCTGCGCAAGATGCCCCATATTCGCGTTCTGGATGGCTGGCGCGGCATCAGCATCCTGCTGGTGATGATGGGGCATCTGCTGCCGCTCGGTCCGAAGCGATGGGACCTGAATGCGACCACCGCAAACGCAGGCATGGCGGTCTTCTTCTGCCTGTCGGGGTTCCTGATCACGAGCACGTTGCTCTACCGGCCGAACCTGCGGGAGTTCCTCATCCGGCGGCTGTGCCGGATCGTGCCGCTGTCGTGGGCGTACATGATCGTCGTTCTCACGGTAACGCATGCGGGCTGGAAGACGCTGCTGGCACAGATGCTGTTCCGCGCGAACTATCCGCCATTCTTCCTGACCCACCTGACGGGCCACCTGTGGAGCCTGTGCGTGGAGGTGCAGTTCTACCTGACGGTGGCGCTCTTGTTTGCGCTGTTGCGACGGCGCGGGCTGCTGCTGCTGCCGGTGCTGTGCCTTATCGTGACGGGGCTGCGCGTGGCGACCCACACGCCGATCTCGATCGTGACGCACCTGCGAGTGGACGAGATCCTGTCCGGCGCGTGCCTGGCGCTGGCGCTCGAGACGGATCGCTTTGCGCGCGTGAAGCGGGCGCTTGAGCGACGCTGGCTGCCGTGGGCCCTGATGCCGCTGGCGTATGCCTCCGCTGCGGCCGCGAGCGGGCCGCTGCAGTACCTGCGGCCGTACCTGGTGATGCTGATGGTGGGGCAGACGATGTTGCTGGCGCCGGGCCGGCTGGGGCAGGTGCTCCGCTCGAAGCCGCTGGCGTACCTGGCGGAGATTTCGTACGCGCTCTACGTGCTGCACGAGCTCGCGATGGCGCACTGGCTGGAGAGCGGACCGAAGCTGCTGAAGTATGCGAAGCGCGTGCCGGTGGTGATCGCGATCTTTGCCGGGGCAACGCTGTCGACCCGGTACTACGAGGCGTGGTGGATCGGGCAGGGCAAGCGCTGGGCCCGGCACTTTGCACCGGCCGCTGGTGCGCCAGCATCGACGATCGAGCACGTGGCCTGACCGCGCCTAGGCGGACGAGTATGAATACGTAACAGAAAGGGGAGCCCGATGGCTCCCCTTTTGCTGTGTTGTCCGCGCAGCGGATCAGGCGTAGATGCCGCGCTGCTTGATGGTGAAGGACACGCGATCGATGGCCAGCATGTAGGCGGCGATGCGGTTGTTGACGCCGTGTGCTTCGGAGTAGCGGACGACGTCGTCGAAGCTCTCGGCGAGGATGCTCTCGAGCTGCTCATTGACGACGGCCTCCTTCCAGAAGTAGCCCTGGCGATCCTGCACCCACTCGAAGTAGGAGGCAGTGACGCCGCCGGCGTTGGCGAGAATGTCGGGGATGACGAAGACCTTCTTATCGGCGAGGATTTCATCGGCGACGGCCGTGGTGGGACCGTTCGCGCCTTCGCAGACGATCTTTGCCTTGAGGCGCTCGACGTTGCGGCTGGTGAGGACGTTTTCGGTCGCGGCGGGGATGAAGATCTCGCAGTCTTCGAGGATGAGCTCCTGCGAGTCGGCGGCCTCGGCGCCCTTGAAGCCGAGCACGGTGCCGTTGCGCTGGCGGTATTCGATGAGCTGGTGGATGTCGATGCCGTGAGGGTTGAAGAGGCCGCCATCGTACTCGGCGATGCCGATGATCTTGTAGCCCTTCTCCATCATGAGCTTGGCGGCGTTGGAGCCGACGTTGCCGAAGCCCTGGATGATGACGCGGCAGCCATCGCGCTGCATGTTGAGGTACTTGAGAGCCTCATCGCAGACGATGCCGATGCCGCGGCCGGTGGCCTCGCGGCGCCCGCGGGAGCCGCCGATGTTGAGCGGCTTGCCGGTGACGACGGCGGTGACGGTCTGGCGCATGTGCATGGAGTAGGTGTCCATGATCCAGGCCATGACCTGCTCGTTGGTGTTGATGTCCGGGGCGGGCACGTCCTTCTCGGGGCCGATGAACTCGACGAGTTCGGCGGTGTAGCGGCGCGTCATGCGCTCGAGCTCACCGATGGACATCTTCTTGGGGTCGCAGATCACGCCGCCCTTGGCGCCGCCGAAGGGGATGTTGACCACGGCGCACTTCCAGGTCATCCAGCTGGCCAGGGCGCGGACCTCGTCGAGCGTGACGTCTGGGGAGTAGCGGATGCCACCCTTGGCCGGGCCGCGCGCGATGGAGTGTTGGACGCGGTAGCCGGTGAAGACTTCGATCGAACCATCATCCATGCTGACCGGGATGTGCACGATGATCTCGCGTGCGGGGTAGCGCAGGACCTTCCAGAGTCCTTCATCGAGGTTGAGCTTCTGCGCCGCGAAATCGAACCGAGCAGCCTGGGCTTCCCAGGGGTTGATCTCCTGCTCGAGGGTGAGTGTCTGCATTGCCATGTCTCCAGTGTTGCTGTGGACGTCGTGCCGCTCTCTGCGAACAAACCAGCTTCCCCCACGCAGAGCAGGGCGGGAAATGCTACGAATGGGTGGCCTCGGTGCCCCGGGCAGTCCACAGAAAGCCCTCCGGACGTCGGCCAAACCCACGAGTATAGGCCCGGCAGAGAACGGGTCACAACCGGCGGCGGCCTGGGGAGGTGACGAGCCGGGCACGTACTCTGCTGGCCGGACTGCAAGTTAGCCGCGGGATGCCCTATCGTGACCGCGATCCGCTGATCCGGGTCGCGATTCGCTGATCCGGGATTTGGTGAGGCCACCGCCACTGAACCTCGCTCGTGGACCCAGTTGATGAGACGCATTCTGGGACAACGGCGTGTATCCGAGCCCTGCAGTCGCGGCGGAGGAGCGGCCGAGGCCGCGTATACCATGAGCACTGCATGGCTCGTCCTTTTACGTCGTCGACTGCTGCGGATCCTGAGGCGCTGTTCCCTTCCCTTCCCGAGTTTCTGAGGCTGGCGCGGGAGCATACGCTGGTGCCGGTGTGCCGGCGGCTGCTGGCGGATCTGGAGACGCCGGTGTCGACCTTTCTGCGGCTGGCGGCCGATGAACCGGAGTGCTTCCTGCTGGAGTCGGTCGAGGGTGGGGACCGGCTGGGGCGCTACACGTTCATGGGGGTGCGGCCGGCGGGCAAGCTGGTGGCGCGCGGCGGTCAGGTCACGACATGGCAGGGTGACAAGCAGCAGCGCACGGAGGCGGGCGACATCTTTGCCGTGCTGAAGGCGGCGCTGGCCAGCCACACGCCGGCGCAGGTGCCGGGACTGCCACCGTTTACGGCGGGGGCGATCGGCTTCTTTGCCTACGATGTGGTGCGCCAGATCGAGCATCTGCCGACGAAGGCCGAGGACGATCTACAACTGCCCGACGCGTGCCTCGCCTTCTTCCATGAAGTGATCGCCTTCGATCACGTGAAGAAGGAGCTGCTGCTGATCGTGAATGCGGATGTGCGGCAGCAGCCGGCGAAGGCAGCGTATGCGGAGGCGACGAAGCGGCTGCGTGCGCTTGAGGCGCTGCTGGCCAAACCGCTGCCATCGCGCAAGCGGCGCCGCGCGAAGACGGCCAAGGTCGAGGTGAAGTACGGCACGCGCAAGGCGGACTTTTTACGCGCCGTGGAGCGCACGCGCGAGTACATTGCGGCCGGCGACATCTTCCAGGCGGTCCTGTCACAGCGCTTCGAGGTCGATCCCGGGGACGATCCGTTTGCGGTCTACCGCGCGCTGCGCGTGGTGAATCCGTCACCGTACATGTACTTTCTGCGGCTGAACGTGGAAGGCAAGCGGAAGAGTGAGCCGCTGCACATTGTGGGCTCGTCGCCGGAGCTGCTGGTGCGCGTGCATGGCCGCGATGTGGAGTACCGGCCGATCGCGGGCACGCGGCCGCGCGGGGCGGATGAGGCGGAGGATCGGCGCCGCGCCGAGGAGTTGCTGGCCGATGCGAAGGAAGTGGCCGAGCACGTGATGCTGGTCGACCTGGGCCGCAACGATGTGGGCCGGGTGAGCGAGTACGGCACCGTGAAGGTGCGCGACCTGATGCTGGTGGAGCGCTACTCGCACGTGATGCACATCGTGAGCTCGATCGAAGGCAAGCTGCGGGGAGAGCTGTCCGCGGTGGACGCGCTGCGGTCGTGCTTCCCTGCGGGCACGCTGTCGGGAGCGCCGAAGGTGCGCGCGATGGAGATCATCGAGGAGCTGGAGCCGACGCGGCGCGGCGTGTACGGCGGCGGCGTCTGCTATGCGGATTACTCGGGCAACCTCGATTCCTGCATCGCGATTCGCTCCATGCTGGTGAAGGACGGCAAGGGCTACATCCAGGCCGGGGCGGGGATTGTCGCCGACTCGGTGGCGGAGCGGGAGTATGAGGAATGCCTGAATAAGGCACAGGCGGTGTTGCGTGCCGTCGAGCGGTCGCGGCATATCTGAGCTTTCGCTGACGCTTGAATTTCGGCGTATCTGACCGGTCGCGCCCCATCCGGGGAATGCAGGCTACAGGCGCCCCTCGAGCTGCTTTTGGTGAGATTTCCGTCGTCTGGCTAGAGCGGGCGAGGCATTGGGCTTGCTGACCGTTGCGCCGGTTTTGTTCATCGTGCAGTGACAAACGGTTGATCAGCCAGCGCGGGTCTGCACGGAAGTAAGTACCCCGGCTTACCAATGTGCTCTGCCCCAGCCAGCCGCCGCCGGATACACTCCAGCCAGAACATCCCCCACAACCTATAAGCCATGCCACTAAGCTTTGTGTCGCCGCGACTGAAGATGAAGGTGAGGTACGGCCTCGAGTTTCCGTTGCGGTCCGGGATCAACGTGGTCCGGGTCCGAATGCGGTTCGGGCCGAAGATGCTGCGCGTGCTGGTTGCGAGCGACCTGCAGGCCAGCACCAGCGAACAACAGTTCGCTCCGCTGTTTCGCGATAGCCGCCGTCTGCGCGATGAGGACGGCATCGTGTTCGAGCGGATGCGGATGGCCGATGCGCTGCGTGTGCGGCAGCCCGAGCGGTACGACGTCGTTCTTGCGAAGCTGGGGTACCAGACGCCCGAGCGGCAGGCGGTCGCGACGATGACCGAACTGCGCGAGCGATTCCCGGCGGCACGGCTGCTGTACTTCGACGGGGATGACGACTCGTGCGTGCAGTGGCCGGCGCTGCTGCCGATTGTCGATCTCTATGTAAAGAAGCACATGTTCGCGGACGCCGATATGTACCAGCGGCAGTTCCGTGGCAAGAACAACCTGACCGAGTACGTGGCGGAGCATCACGGGCGCTCATTCACCAGCGATCCGATCCCGTTGTCGGGCATCGTGCCGCCGCAGTTTGCCGACAAGCTGGTGCTGGGCTGGAATATTGCGCTCGACGACATCCTGCTCGGGCTGTATCGCGACACGCGACCTGCTACGGAGTCCGAGAAGACGGTGGATGTGATGTGTCGCGCGGCGTGCACGCCGGACAAGTGGATTCATCCGCTGCGTGGTCCGGTGCAGGAGGCGCTGACGCCGCTGCGCGCGCTGGGCTACTCGGTGGTGCTGCCGGACACGCGCGTCGACGCAGCGACGTACTACCGCGAGATGCGCTCCAGCCGGATCTGTGTCAGCCCGTTCGGGTATGGCGAGTTGTGCTGGCGCGATTTCGAGACGATCGTGATGGGGTCGCTGCTGGTGAAGCCGGACATGGCGCACATCCGCACGGAGCCCGATCTGTTTGAGGCGGGGGTCACCTATGCGCCGGTTCGCTGGGACTTCAGCGACCTGGCGGAGGTGTGCGCTCACTACCTGGCGGACACGGAGGCGCGGCTGCGGATCACGCGCAACGCGTACGAGCGGCTGGTGAAGTACTACCGGTCCAACGCCGTGCTTGACCGGTTTCGCGCTCTGCTGACGCAGTCGGGCGTGCCGCTGCCTGTGGCCTAGGAGGCCTTTTCGGATGATGTACGACTACCTGGTGGTCGGCGCCGGCTTCTTCGGCACCGTGTTTGCGCAGCAGGCTCGCGAGGCGGGCAAGCGCGTGCTCGTGATCGACCGCCGGCCGCACATTGGCGGCAATTGCTACTCCTACGAGTACGAAGACACCGGCATCCTGGTGCACAAGTACGGCACGCATATTTTTCACTGCTCGGATGAGGCGACGTGGCGGTACATCAACCGCTTTACCAGCTTCAACCGGCACCAGCATCGCGTGCTGACGACGCATCGGGGGCAGGTGTACTCGATGCCGATCAACCTGGGGACGATCAACAGCTTCTTCGGCACGAACTGCCGGCCGCACGAAGTGGCGGGGTTCCTGGACCAGCAGCGCGGCAACGGCAAGGTGCCGGCGAACCTCGAAGAGCAGGCCATTCACCTGATCGGCAGGCCGCTGTACGAAGCGTTCATCCAGGGCTACACGCGCAAGCAGTGGGGCTGCGACCCGGCGCTGCTGCCCGCGAGCATCATCACGCGGCTGCCGGTGCGGAATTCGTATCACGACGCGTACTTTAACGATCCGTACCAGGGTGTGCCGCTGGAGGGCTACACGCCCGTGTTCGAACGCATGCTGGAGGGTGTCGATGTGGAGCTGAATGTCGACTTCTTCGATCAGCGCGAGGCGTTCGAGGCGAAGGCGAAGAAGGTGGTCTACACGGGGCCGATCGATCGCTACTTCGACTACTGCTACGGCCGGCTGAACTGGCGGTCGGTGCGCTTCGAAGTGGAGCGGCTGGAGATGGACGACTACCAGGGCGTGTCGGTGATGAACTACGCCGACGAGGACGTGGCGCACACGCGTATCCACGAGCCGAAGCACCTGCACCTCGAGCGGTCGTGGAACAAGCAGTCGACCGTGATCATGCGGGAGTACTCGCAGATTGACCCGAAGGCCCCGTACTACCCGGTCAACTTCGACGAAGACCGTGCGATGTACGCGAAGTACGCGGCGCTGCAGGGCGAGCAGGGGAATGTGATCTTTGGGGGGAGGCTCGCGCGGTACAAGTACTACGACATGCACCAGGTGATCGCGGGGGCGCTGGCGACGGCGCGACGCGAACTCCGGAACGAACCGGTGCTGCGGGACGAGCCAATCATGCGGGAGGAGCCGGCCCTGCGACTGGATGCAACGATTACCAGAGTTCCCTGCGTTGTCGGCTGATGCATTCATTGCGGGGGAGTAGGGTAGCCGGGCGGGTGCGGAATTGCATCCAGCATAGAAACGCATCGAGGTAAACAGATGGGTCTTCTTGGCAATCTCGGCTCCATGTTCGGCGGCGGCGCCTCGAGCGAGGCACACGCGTCGGTCGCGACAGAGCTCGTCAATGCAGCGCAGCAGCATCCCGGCGGTCTGGGCGGGATGCTTGAAAACTTCAAGCACAACGGGATGGCGGGCCACGTCGATTCGTGGCAGCAGCCGGATCAGCAGAATGCGCCGATCTCGGGCGACCAGGCGGAGCAGGGCCTGGGCTCGGGCATGATCAACCAGATCGCGCAACGGACGGGCCTGTCGCCGACGATGGTGAAGGGGGCCGCCGCGGTGATTCTGCCGATGATGGTCGCCCACTTCTCACAGAACGGCGCTCTGAACCAGTCCGGCAGCGGGCTGGGCGGCATCGCGTCCGGCTTTCTCGGCAAGCTGCTTTAGAAAGCAGGCTGCTCCAGACGCGACAAGAGCATCGTCGGTGGGCTGCGCTCGGGCTGCTTCGAAGCGGGCCCACCTCCATGTCGCGCTGCTCCGCATCAGGATGGGGCACCCTGCATCCGAACCCGTGTGTGCCGGCAACCTACTTGCCACGCACACCCTCGCGGTTTCTTCGCGTCCCGACACAATCACGTAGACAACACAGGAGTGAGCCCACATGGCAGATCTGAATCAGCTTAAGCAGAAGTACGCGCCCGTTATTGAAACCATCGAGAGCTTCAGCGCGCAGGGTGCGCAGGTACAGGATGTCTCGCTCGATGGCGACAAGCTGCTACTGAAGGCGAGCGTGCCTTCGCAGGTGGTGGCGAACCGGGTGTGGGATGCAATCAAGCAGGTGGATCCGAGCTACAGCGACCTGCACCACGAGATCACGACCACGGGCAGCGACCAGACGTATACGATCCAGTCGGGCGACAACCTGTCGAAGATCAGCAAGCACTTCTACGGCTCGGCCAATCACTATCAGAAGATCGCGGAGGCGAACGGGCTGGACAATCCGGACCTGATCCGCGCGGGTCAGACGCTGAAGATCCCGACGCTCTAAGCGCCACGCCGGTACACTCAAAGGGAGGGCGGGCGCTGTCGCTCGCTCCCCTGAGAGCTTCCAGAGACCGGCATGATTTTTGTCCTCGATAACTACGACTCGTTCACCTACAACCTGGTGCAGTACATGGGCGAGCTCGGCGCCGAGATGGTGGTGCGCCGGAACGACGAGTTGACGCCGGAGGCGGTTGAGGCGCTTCAGCCGGAGCGCATCCTGCTATCGCCCGGCCCATGCACACCGCAGGAGGCGGGCATCAGCATCCCGCTGATTCGCCACTTTGCCAAGTCCACCCGACGCGTGCCGATCCTGGGTGTGTGCCTGGGACACCAGGCGATCGGGGCTGCGTTCGGCGGGCAGGTGGTGCGCGCGCCGCACCTGATGCACGGCAAGACGAGTCCGGTGACGCACGATGGCAGGACGCTGTACACGGGGATCGCGAGCCCGATGACGTGCACTCGCTATCACTCGCTGATTGTGGCGGACGAGAGTCTGCCGGCGGAGCTTGAAGTGTCGGCGCGGGCCGAAGACGGCATCATCATGGGTCTGCGCCATCGCGAGCTGCCGATTGAAGGTGTGCAGTTTCATCCGGAGAGTGTGCTGACGCAGGATGGCAAGCGGCTGATCCAGAATTTTCTCGACTTATAGCGCTCTATCGGCAAAAAGCGACGCGACGCCTTCTCGGACGGGTAACTCGATGCGAGTAAGTCTCCTCGGATGAATAGTTAACTGGGTAAGGAGCTGAGTTAGGGCGGTGCTCGCCCTGAACCCCTAACTCCACATGGTCTGTAATTATTGCCCTACTTACTCGTAAGTAGTTCGAGCACTCACAGTGCAGCGCTTCCGACACCTACCACGGTGCGCGCGCGTGCGCCATTGTGTGGACTTATCGGCTCGCTAGAGATATCCCCAGCCTGCATCATGGCTGGGATTCCGTTGGAGACTACCACCTTCAACAAAAGTTTCAGGGTAGTTGTAGTCAGCTGGAGCAAGTTATGCAAACACCGGATGATGGAATTCTTGCGCGATAGTGAAGATATGAACTGGTAGCTCACGTGATCGCTACGCGCTATCAGTTGTGAAAACGAAAAACTTGCATCTAGAGGCAACCTCCCTCATGATCGGGTCAACTTCCCAATTCGGGACTGAGGTTATGAGCTTGATATCCCCCAAATCCTGCTTTGCCCTGCTGCTTTTACTGTCAGGGTCCGCTGCTCTTGATGCACAGAACATTTCTTATAACTCCGGATTTAATTCCAGTGAATTAGCAATCGTCGGCTCGGCGAAGCTGAATGGTTCATCGTTGCAGTTGACCGACGGCGGCGGCTTCGAAGTAGGTGGCGCGATGTATGCGACGCCGGTCAACGTGCAAGGCTTCACAAACGACTTCACCTTCCGGCTGAGCAATCCCGGTGCGGATGGCTTCACGTTTGTGGTTCAGAATGCCGGCGCCACGGCGCTGGGCGCGGTAGGTGGTGGCCTGGGATATCAGGGTCTCCCGAAGAGCGTTGGCATCAAGTTCGACCTGTACAACAACAGCGGCGAGGGAGTGAACTCGACGGGTCTCTACCAGTACGGCGCGTTTCCGGGCGGGTCTGCGGTTGACCTGACCAACAGCGGCATCAACCTGCACTCCGGCGATCTGTTCCAGGTGCACATGGTGTACGACGGCGCAACGCTGATCGTATCCATTGCCGATACGAATACCGGAGCGGTGACCACCCAGAGCTACAGCGTGAATATCCCGGCGGCTGTGGGCGGCAGCACGGCCTATGTCGGCTTCACGGGAGGCACCGGAGGGCTGACAGCAACGCAGAACATCCTGAACTGGACTTATGCTTCGACCACGCCTGGCGCGAGCGCCTGTGCGTCGCCGATGGGTCCGGTCTATACGGGCGGCAATGGCAATGTGGTGGGCAACGGCAGCCCGGCAAGCTGCACCGAGGGCGCGTTGAACAATGCGCTGGCCGCGGGTGGCACGGTGACCTTCAATTGCGGTCCGACACCAGTCCGCATTCCGCTGAGCTCCACGAAATCGATTTCGCGGAACACGGTGATCGATGGCGGCAATCTCGTCACACTCGATGGCGGCGGACGAGTGCGGCAACTGCTGATCAACACGCACAACTATGAGGCGACGAGCCCCACGGTGACGGTGCAGAACGTCACGTTTGCGAATGGCTACGCAAACGACAACGGGGGCACTGGCTCGCCGACCGGCGGTGGCGCGATCCTTCGCTACGGCGGAACCCTGAACGTGATCAACAGCCGGTTCATCAACAACGTCGGACCGAATGGTGGGCAGGATTCAGCGGGGGGCGCAATCTACTCTGTCGGCGTGGGCACGACGACGGTGGTGGGCAGTGTGTTCGAAGGCAACCGGGCGAGCAACGGCGGCGCGATCGGTCACCTGGGCGGCACGCTGGTTGCGGTGAACGACACGATGCAGGGCAACCAGGCGACCGGGACCGGCGGCAACCCGGGCAATGGTGGCAATGGCGGCGGTATCTACATCGACGGTGTGCACGTCGGCGTGCAGATGTGCGGCACGCATACGGATCGCAATCACGCGAATGCCTACGGCGGCGGCTTCTTCTTTGTCGAAGACGCGTCGGGCGGCAAGACCGCGATCGATCGGTCGACGTTCAACGGCAATGCAGGAGCGTTTGCGGGTGGCATGTATCTGCAGAGCGCGAATGGATACTTCACCAATTCGTCAATCACGGGTAACTCGGTGCAGGGTATTGCTGGTGTGGGGCCGTATGCTCCTGGCAACTTCTTCTACCTCGACTCAATCGGCAACCTGGGCAGCGACACGATCCAGTAGCGGATGTTTCCCTGTAACTGCAACAAGAAGGGCCCTCGCGCTGAGGGCCCTTTTCTTTGTTGAGTCATCCCTCCGAATTAGTCGGCGACGGGCTGCAGTTGTTCGCGACGGCCGCGGGCCGCGACGACCTGCGGGTGGCGGATGCGGCTGAACTGCCGCGGTGAACAGCCCATGATGCGTTTGAACGCGGTGCTGAAGGCGCTCTCCGATTCGTAACCGAGCGAGAGCGCAATGGTGGAGATGGGATCAGTGGTCGTCTCGAGCCGGTCTTCGGCGAGCAGCATGCGCCAGCGTGCCAGGTAATCCATCGGGGACGAGCCGACCGTCTCCTTGAATTTGAGCGCGAAGCTCGAACGCGACATGCCGACGCGCTCCGCGAGCTCCTGGATGGACCAGCGATGCGCGGGATCGGCGTGCAGGGCCTGCATGGCGGTGCTCATCTGCGGGTCGGCGAGCGCGAAGAGCCAGCCGACGCCGCCGCGAGCGCCCTCGGCGAGATGGAGGCGCAGTGTCTGGACGAGGATGATGTGCGCGAGGTGTTGCGCGATGAGCGAGCTGCCGGCCTGCCGGTCGCGCCCTTCTTCCATCATGCGATCGAGCGTCCAGCGCAGTGCTGCCCTGTCCGACTCCTGGCGGATATGCACGATGGGCGGCAGCACGCTGACGAGCACGGGCGCCTGGCTGCTGGCGAGAGTGAACAGGCTGCCGACGATCAGGAAGTCACCACCGCCGTTGAAGGAGACCATGCCGCCTCGTTGCGCCGGCGGGAAGATGGTCTTTGCGTCGGTAGGTGCGAGGCTTGTATCGCTCGAGAGCCCAAAGGGGCGGCCCTGCGTAAGCAGGAAGCAATCGCCGGGCTGGAGCCGCACAGGCTCGGTGATGCCTTCGACGGTGAGCCAGCACTCACCCGAGATCACGGCCTGGAACTTCATGGCATTGTGCCGCGGGAAGTGGAGCGACCAGTCTCCGCCGGCAGTGAGCGCGGCAGTGACAAAGCTGCGCGGTTTGAGCAGCGACAACACTTCGGAGAGCGGGTCGGGCAGCGAGTCCATAAGTATTTCCGGACGATGGCGAAGGTACGACGGACACCCTAGCATAGCCGTTTGGCTGCAGCTTCCCTAGGCTGGGGTCAGGCCGCTTTTGTGGCTACCAAACAGGATGACAAGGGGAGAGATCACGATGCGGGTATTTGTCACAGGTGCTTCGGGCTTTGTCGGATCCGCGGTTCTCGAGGAGCTGGTGCGTGCGGGGCATGCAGTGGTCGGACTGGCGCGCTCCGAGGCATCGGCAAAGACGGTGGCTGCCGCGGGAGCGGAAGTGCTGCGCGGCGACCTGGACGATCTCGACAGCCTGCGCAGGGGCGCAGCGCAGGCAGATGGCGTGATTCACACTGGCTTCAATCACGACTTCTCAAAGTTCAAGGAGAGCTGCGAGCAGGACAAGCGCGCGATCGAAACGCTGGGCGCGGCGCTTGCCGGATCGGAGCGGCCGCTGCTGGTGACCGCGGGGCTTGCGCTGCAGGCGGCGGGACGCCTGGGAACCGAAGATGATGCGGCGGTTCCGGTCAGTGACGCGTATCCGCGCAGCTCGGAGCACACGGGGCTTTCGCTGGCAGAGCGTGGTGTGAATGCTTCGGTGATGCGGCTGCCACCCTCGGTCCACGGAGAGGGCGATCATGGTTTTGTCCCGATGCTGATCGGCATCGCGCGGCAGAAGGGCGTGGCGGCGTACATCGGGGACGGGCAGAATCGCTGGCCCGCGGTGCACCGCCTGGATGCAGCGCGTGCGTTTCGGCTGGCGCTCGAGAAGGGCGTACGCGGCGCGCGTTACAACGCGATCGGCGACGAAGGTGTGCCGATGCGAGAGATCGCGGCGGTCATCGGCCGACGGCTGGGTGTACCGGTGGCGTCGAAGTCTGCGGAAGAAGCGGCTGAGCACTTCGGCTTCTTCGCACACTTTGTCGGCGCGGACACTCCGGCCTCGAGCGCGAAGACGCAGCAGGAATTGGGATGGCAGCCATTGCAGCCAGGGCTGCTGGCGGATGTCGACCACGCGCGGTACTTCAGCGAGTAGGCGAGGTCGTGATTCGCGTGATCCGCTGCTTCAGCGGATTACGGGCGCGCCGTAGTCGGGGACTTCCCACATTTGACGCGGGTGGGATTAATCCTGAATCGCTGGGCTGCATGACGCCGGTGTCTGTGCTAATCCTAGTGATCAGGATGGCACAGTACACCACCTCCATCATTTCGTACTTTGATGTCCTGGGCTTCAGAGCTTTGATCGCTAGCGATCAAAACGCGGAGAGCGTCGCGCAAAAGCTTCGCGCATTGAGACGGCACTCAGAGACAGATGCGGACATCGCGCAGATGCAAGGGTCCACTTTCACCAACTTTTCAGACTTGGTGCTTCGCACGATTCCTTTGCACCAGCGCAACGGCTCGACGCAGGAACACCTGCTGTTCATGGAGCTTCTTGACTTGGTGCATATACAAGCAGATCTCATCCGGAGCGAGGTTCTGCTTCGCGGAGCGCTGACCATAGGACAAATTTATGCAAGCGGTGACGTCACATTCGGACCAGGTCTGGTTAGAGCCTACGAGTTGGAGTCCACAGTTGCGCTGTATCCGCGGGTGATTATAGATCCAGAAGTTTTCGAGACACTAAGGGACAATCCGGCTCTTCGCACCCAGTCGTATGAGAACGAAGTCAGAGACATGTTGCAGCTGATCTCACAGGGCAGTGATGGGGTTTGGTTCATAGACTACTTGAGGGCCATTGAGTCTGAACTAGACCATCCCGCGGATTACCTGGAGTTGTTGAAGGAACACCGTGATCTCATCACATCGAAGATTTCGGACGTCTCAGGGCTGGATTCGGTAGCTTCGAAATTTGGCTGGCTGCGCAGCTACCACAACTCCCATATCGGTACCCTTGACGATAAGCGGCTGCGCAGCTCTGGATGTGAAAAGAAAGATCTCCTTGTTAGCACCGAATCGGAAGCACTCCCAATGCTTTCAGCTGATCAGACCTAGTCACTGAGCTAATGCAAACTCTGCCGGGCGCCGTACGTGAGAGTCAGCGGATTACGGGCGCGCCGTAGTCGGGGACTTCCCAGCCGTTGTAGGCGGTCATGACGGTGGTTTTGCCAATGGGGCTGGGTGCGGTCTCTTCGCCGAGCTTGGGGAAGGCACGGTGCAGGTTTTCATCCTGCGCCCACTGCGGCGAGTCGACCAGGCGGTAGTGATAGGTGACGTCGGAGGCTTCGCGGCCTTCCACCTTGCGCGGCGGCGTGTAGCTCTCGACGGAGGTGACGTCACGGTGGCCGTAGCAGAAGCGGCCGGTGGCGCGCGTGCCGAGCGGTGTGAGCGAGTAGCGCACCAGCTTGAAGGCGCCATCTTCGACACGCTGGAGCAGGCCGGCCTTGGCGAGCGCGTCCATCTGGCGCATCTCGTCCTTCTCGGTGATCTTCACTTCATTCGGAAACTTGACGGCGGCGGTGTAGAGGCAGTCGTCGTGGCCGTTGTAGAAGTAGGCGTTGATGGCGCGCTGGAAGTTGGTGTTGCTGGGCCGACGGCGGCGCGACAGACATCCGGTGAGGGCGAGCAGCGCGAGCGCGAGGGCCGCAAGACGGATCGAGCGCGGCGTCCGTCTCGATAAGCGTTTCGGGGCTGTGTGCGTGGGAACGAGGTCGCGTGCGGGCATGACGCAACAGATTCCAACTGGCGCGGGTGCGTTGCTTGGGCGTGACTTAGCCGGGGCGGCGGCACTGCATGCCGAGGCAGTCCTGCCATCGGCCAATGTCCTCGACGTCGGCGAAGTGCGGGTCGGGGTTGTCGCCCATCTGCGCGCGCCGGATGTCGGTAAAGCCGGCGGCCGCGAGCTCGCGGCTCATGTTCTTCTCGTCCCACATCCAGAGGTGGGCGCTGCGGCCGAAGAGCAGGCGGAGCAGGCGCGAGGCGCCGCGGCCGTGCGAGTCCATGCCGAGATAGGAGTCGCGCATGAAGCGGCTGGCCGCCTCGGGGTCGGGCGAACTGGTGTAGGTGCGGATGAGCGACTCGAGGTCGGGGAGCACGAAGCGGAAGACGCCGCCGGGGCGCAGGTAGGTGAAGACGTTGCGCAGCGTGGCACGGAACTCGTCGAGCGCGAGGTGCTCGAGCACATGCGAGCAGTAGACGGCCTCGGCCAGACCGGCAGGGACGGGGAGGCCGCGGGTGACGTCGCCGTACTCGATGTTGGCGGGGTAGTCCGGGAAGCCGCGCTTGAGCAGCATGGGCTTGAGGAAGGGCAGGTTGCGCTCCATCCAGAAGGCGGGGCCGGCGTCGAAGTTGCGCCACGAAGCAGGCGCGCAGAGGCCGCAGCCGAACTGGATGTAGCGGGCGGGGTCCTGCGGGGAGCCGGCGGCGAACGGGACAAAGTCGCTGGCGGGCGTCGCGGGCGGGGTCTGTGACGTCGGGGTCTGTGATGTCGGATTAGGGGACGTCGGGGTGTTGGGTGACGCGGTCGGTTCGGTGCTCAAATGCGGGCTGCCCTCCACAACGGTCGTACGCAGGCTGCGTCCTCTTACAATGGTAGTGGAAACCAATCCCCTGACCCAGACTATGCAGAATTTGTGGCAGACCGTGGTTGCCGGCCCGCTGCTGCTGGCGGCCGCAGTGCTCGCGCCGGCAGCGCAGGCGCAGGCACCGGCGTCGCCGTACATCGGCCGCACCCGGGCGCAGATGGTGGACGCCACCGGCGTGCAGATCGCCGGGGACGTACGCGTCGCGAATGGCGAGATGCAGCTCGGCAATGGCAGCACGATCACGGCAGGTACGGAGACGGTGCCGATCACGCTGACGCGTGGCGGCGAGCTGCGGCTGTGCGCGACGACCAGCGTCCACCTGTCGCGGGATCGCTCGATCGAAGCGGCGGATGCGTCTGGGCTGATGCTGGGGCTGGACCGTGGCGCGATCGAGGCGCGGTATCCCACGAGCAAGTACTCCGACGTGCTGCTGACGCCGGACCTGCGCATCCTGATCTCGGGGCCGGGCGAGGCGGATGTGAGCATCCGGGTAAGCCAGCAGGGCGATACATGTATCGACAACCGCGGCGCGAATGCACCGTACATTACGGTGACCAGTCCGCTCGAAGGCGGCCTCTACCGGGTACAGCCGGGGCAGCATGTCAGCTTCCAGCACGGCAGCCTGAAGGAAGTGGTGGATACGGAGAAGGAGCCCTGCGGGTGTCCGCCGGCCGCACCGCCGATCTCCGTGGCGACGGCAGGCACGGGCGGAGCGCCGACGCCTGCGGCGGCAGGTCATCCGGTGGGCGGGCCGTCGTCGACGCCGGCCGATACGACGTTTCCTCTGGCGGTGAGTGAGGGGCTGACGAAGCCGCCGCTGCCGCCGACCGAGCCGGTGGCTGCGCCGGGAGAGGTGCACGCGCAGGTGGTGGTGCCGCTGCACTATGACGGCTCGCTGCCCGCGGTGGGGGACGGCTCGCTGCCCGCGGTGGGCGCGAGTGCGCCGGCTCCGGATACCTCAGCGCCTGAGAGTGCGGCTCCGGCTGTGCCCCGCGTTCCCGTTGTGCCGCCAGCACCGGCGCGCACGCGGACGACGCCTGCGGTCCCGGTGACGCAGCCAATCACGCAGCCAGCCGCGCCAGCGGCGGCTCCGGCAAGTTCCGCGGTGGCGACGACAGAAGCGCCGCAACCTCCGCGGCCAGTGGTGAGCCGCTTCTTCCGACGTGTGGGCCGCTTCTTTGCCCGCGTGTTCGGCGCAGAAGACCAGGGCAGCGCGCAGCCCTAGAGCCGCAGCGGGCAGTCCAAGACGGTGGTCGCGCGCTAGCTGGTGGCGGTGGTCAGGTTGGTGTTGTCTGTGACCTTGACCTTGTCCGTGCAATCGATCAGGACGATGTGCGCGTCGTTGGCCGCCTCGTTCTGGGTCAGCGTGCTCTCGTCGACATTGCGCAGCACGATGGCGGCGGGAGTCGTGCCCTCGGCGTGCAGCAGGTCGCAGTCGCGGAAGCGATTCGATTCCACATCGAGCCAGTTGGCGCCAGCGCAGTAGATGGCCGGGCCGCCGAGCTGCGTGAACGTGTTGCGCTGCAGCGTGATGCCCGAGTTGATGCGGGCGGGCGGGGTGACCGGCTCGCTGCGCTCGGCAGAGGTGTCGATGGTGATGGTGCCGCGCGGACCACGCACCGAGGTGGCGCATTTCTCGAAGGTGCAGTCGTTGACGTGGATGCTCTGCACCACTGGTCCGCGCATGCGCTCCGGATCGGGTGCGAGCAGGATGGCCGCGCCGTTGTAGCCACTGAAGCTGCTGCCACTGATGCGCAGACGCGACTGCGCGACCAGGCCATGCTGCGCGCCGCCGCGGAAGTGGCAGTCGTCGAGCTTGAGCTGCGGCTGATTGATGGCGCTGAGGCAGAGCAGCGCGCCCTTGCCGACGGAGGGCGAGAGCGTTTCGTCGAAGCTGAGCTTCATGCCGCCAGGGGCCGACTCTGCCTTGGTGAGGACGATCTCACCGAGCAGCTTGAGTGTGCCGCTTTCGTTGATTTGCAGGTAGGTGCTCTGCCGGGGCAGCAGCCAGGCGGGCACAGGCTTGCCGTCGGGGCTGGCGACCATGGCGATCTGCGGGTCGACGACCTCGGTGATCCGCCACAGGGACTGTTGCACTTCCATGCCGGCGCGCGCCGTGCTGTCGAAGATGGCATGCTGCGCGGTGACGCTGCCTGCGCAGTCGAGCAGAGAGAGTCCCGTGCCGGCGGAGGAGAGCAGGCGTCCGCTGCCCGGGTGGGGGAGTACGCGCACCGTGTCAAAGGTGAGATCGCGGCAGCCATGCATGCGCACCGCGGCGCCGGGCGCACTGTGCAGCATCACGGTTTCGAGCAGCACCTGCTCGCAACCTTCGAGTTCGATGGCAGCCTGGCCCGCGCCGGGATGCAGCAGGGCGACCGATGTTCCCTCGGGAAAGGTCGCTGGCTCTTCAAGCGTGAGCACCACGGTCTCCGCGCCACGGCTCTGCGTGCTGACGACACGATGCGAGCCGGGCGTGCCGTTCTTGCCGTGCGCCTCGACGCTGAGGACGGTGGTGATCGGATCGGTGCCCTCGAGCGGAAAGTCGGCGTCGACGGCGACGGTGACCTCGCGGCCAGAGACGCTGCGCACCTTGCCCTGCGAGAACGGCGGGCGGGTCCAGTCGATGATGATGTCGTGGATCTCGAGATCCTGGCAGCGATTGAGCAAGAGCGGGCGGGTTGCGCCCGCGAAGGAGAGCTCGGCGCCGTTGCCGAAGATTTCGAGGCCTTCGTATTCGCGGAACTCCATGAGGACGCCATCGGACGCGGCGAAGGTGTATTTGCCGGCTGGGAAGACGAGCCGGGCATTGCGGCGCGCCAGCGAGGCGATGGCTTTCTGCACGGCGGCGGTGGAGTCCCGCTCGCCGGTCGGGTCGGCGCCGAAGTCGGTGACCGAGGCGCGACGCGAGGTACCGACGGATTTCGTGGACGGGGCGGACTGGCCGAAGCCGGCGCGCCGGGCGAGAGCCGCGCCGGCTCCGATGGCAGCCGTGCGGACGGTGTGGCCGAGAAACTCGCGTCGCTTCATCAGATCGCTCTCCTGGTCGGGTGCCCCGCTGCCGGTTCGCCTGCGGCCTGCACACACGAGTGCGAGCCTTTGCTTGCGTGCGTCTGCAGAGGGGGTGCCGGCTCACCATAGCAGTCCGTCCCCTGCGCTACAATTCAACTTTAGGTGCGGCCCCCCTCTGTGGCCGTGGTGAGCGGTCGTATTGTGCCCTTTGCGGCGTCACAATCTGCAGCGTTCTCCAGAGTGACTTTTCTTCGAACAAGGAGCTTTCCCCGTTATGGCGATCCCCGCCACCCAGATGCGTCCGGGCATGATCATCAAGCACAACAATGAGCTACACGCGGTGTTCAGCGTGGAGCACCGCACCCCCGGCAACCTGCGCGCCTTTATCCAGGCCAAGCTGCGCAACCTGCGCACCGGCGCCATGTTCGAGCATCGCTTCCGCTCCCCTGACCCGATCGAGCGCGTGATCGTCGATGAAATTCCGATGGAGTTTCTGTACTCCGACGGTGACGACTACTACTTCATGAACACCGAAAACTATGAGCAAACCCACCTGAAGCGCGACACGCTGGGCGATTCGGTCGAGTACCTGATCCCGAACCTGCAGATTCGCGTCTCGCAGTTCGACGGTGTTCCCGTCGGCATCGAGCTGCCGCAGACGGTGGAGATGACGGTGATCCAGACGGAGCCGGGGCTGAAGTCGGCGACTGCGTCGAGTGTGACGAAGCCGGCCACGCTCGAGACCGGGCTGGTGGTGCAGGTGCCGCCGTTCATCAACGAGGGCGAGAAGATTCGGGTCGACACGGCCGAGGGCGCGTACCTGTCCCGGGCGTAAGGAGCCGCAGCAAAAGGAAGAGGGAGCGACCATGTCGCTCCCTCTTCCTTTGTGGGCTACGTCTTCACGTGACGGTGTGGCTTGCTCACGCCGGTGCGGTCTCACTCTCCTGGCTGACCATCCAGGCGACACCGAACTTGTCCATACACATGCCAAAGAGTGGCGACCAGAAGGTCGGAGCGAGTGGCATCTGCGTCGAGCCGCCGTTGCTGAGAGCTGCGTAGATGCGCCGGACCTCCGCTTCGTCGCGACTCTCGACACAGACCTGGAAGCCGGCTTGCGGGCTCGACGAGCCTGGGGGCGCATCGCAGCCCATCAGCAGTGCGCCGCCGATCGGGACCGATGCATGCATGACCTTGTCCCGCCAGTTTGCGGGAATCGGAGCTGCCTCCGGAGCCGCGCTGTACGGCATCTGAAACGGGCTGCCGGCCTGGAATACATCTGCGTAGAATGCGAAGGCTTCGGCGCAGTTTCCCTGGAAGTTCAAGTGCACGTTCATGCGCATGAGTGGTGCCCTCCTCGAGCTGTCGTATTACCTTGCGACGCGACAGCGGGTTGAGTGTACGCCGTCACGAGGCACCTCGCGGCAGCCATCTTCTCCGGCTGAACGAGGATTGCAGGCAGACGCGCCTTACTCGGCGCGCAGGATCTCGGTCGGATCGGTACGCAGCGCGCGAAGCACGGCAGGCAGGGTGGCGAAGAGCGCTGCGAGGAGAATGGCACACGTCGGCAGAGCGATGATGTCGGCGTCGGTCGCCCTGACCTGGTAGAAGAGCGACTCGACATAGCGCGCCGCGCCCAGTCCGAGGGCGACGCCCGTGCAACCGCCGAGCGCGATCATCAGGAACACGTCGCGAGTCAGGATATGCACGATGCCGGCGCGCGTCGAGCCGATCGCGATGCGGATTCCGATCTCGCGTCGACGCTGGAGCACGGAGTAGTTGAGGACCGCGTAGAGTCCGATGCCCGCGAGGAGCAGCGCGACAGCGGCAAAGAACGCGGCGAGAGTGGCGATCATGCGCTCGCGAACCGTCTGGTCTCGGACAAGATCAAGCTGGGTGGTGATGTTCGAAACGCGCAGACCATTGTGGCGCTCTGCGATGAACTGGCGAAGCGAGCCGGCGAGGGCGAGCGGGTTCTGCGTGTCGGTATGAATCAGGAATGTGGCGAAGCCGACAGCTGTGGGCATGGCCCTGCTGTCGACTCCATCGAACGGGACATAGAAGACGGGGCGGTTCGGCTCGCGCAAGTCGCGGTAAGGCACGTCGGGGGTGACGGCGACGATCTTGTTGACGGGCTCACCGGCACCGCGTTCAAAGGTGCGGCCAAGGGGGTCCTGGCCTGGGAAGTAGGTCCTGGCGAAGGTTTCGTTGACGATGGCGGCTCCCGGCGACGTGTCCTGAGGGCGGAAATCGTGGCCGGAGAGGATAGGGATCTTCATCGTGGCGAGCCAGCCCGGGGAAACACTCAGAAACCAGGCGGGAGTCGGACTGGGAGGCGCGCCGTTGAGCGAGACGTCGCTGTTGATCATGATGCGCCCGAGCAGGGGCCAGCCGGAGATGGCAACCGAGTTCACGCCCGGGACCGCACGAAGCGCTTCGGCAGTTTGGTTCCAGACGACGGGAAGCTGGCCTTTGCCGGCGACCGTCTCGAGCAGGAGGATGCGGTCCGTGGAGAAGCCAAGAGGGCGGTTCTGCAGCCGCTGCAAGGATACGACGAAGAGCGAGGCGAGAAAGAGGACGAGAAAACAGAAGGCGACCTGAACAGCGATGGCTCCGCGCATGAGGCGGCGCCGCGAGTGCGGATCGTCACTACCTTTGAGAACGGCGACCGGCCGCACAGCAGAGGCACGGAGAGCAGGCAGGAGACCAAGCAGGAGCACGACGAGCAGGATCAGCCCCAGGCCGAAGAGAAGCACACGCCAGTCAGCGGGGAGGGCGAGTCGCGCAGGGTTGTCGGGCGGACTGATCAGGCTGAGCACAAACGGCGCCGACCACGCAGCAAAGATCGCGCCGAGGGCGGAAGCGAACAGGGCGAGCAGCGCGCTCTGGCACAGGATGAGCTGAACGAGGCGACGACGGCCGGCGCCGATCGAAATGCGAAGAGCCATCTCATGCGCGCGGGCTGCGGCCTGGGCGGTCATCATGTTGGCGACATTGACGCACGCGATGAGCAGGACGAGTGCGGCGAGCAAGCCGAGGGCGCTCAGCAAACGGATATAGGCTCGCTGGAGCTCAGAGATGCCGGCTCCGGCCGGATAGAAGACAAGTCTCCGGTTGAGCACGCGATCGATCGCTTCCTGGGTCATGCCGCGGAAGCACTTGGAGCAATGCATCTCGAATGCACGGCTGACGGCGGAGAGGTGATCGCGCAGCGGCTGGAGGGCAGTCGCTGGGTTAACGCCGGGCTTCAACATCAGGAACGTGCGCTGCCAGGTGACGCTGTCCTCGGTGGCCAGGCTGTTCATGCTGAGAGGCAGGAAGATATCAGTGACAGTTCCCTTTTCGACGCCGGTGAACTCGCGAGGGCCGACGCCGATGATTTCGAAGGCCTGGTCACCAATGTGGAGCGACCGGCCGAGGACGTGAGGGTCGCGGCCCAAGCGGTGATTCCAGTAGTCCCACGAGAGGACTGCGTAAGGTTCGAGCCCGGGGCCGCGGTCATCGGCAGGAGTGAGAAGGCGGCCGAGCGCCGGCTCGAGGCCGAAGACGGGGAACATGTTGCCAGAGACATACGCGACGTGAGCCTTCTCCATCGCGTCGTCGGTTGACCAGGTGAGGTCTGTGCGATCCGCGTCGCTGACCGCGATGAGGTCCGCCTGATCCTTGACGGCGTCGCGCATGAGTCTGAAGTCCGGTGTGGCCCAGTGGTCATCCTCGGCAGGCTTGTCGTACAGGCCGGTGATCTTCTGGGAGAGGACGTAGAGCCTGTCGGCATGTGCGATGGGCAGCGGGCGCCAGAGCAGCGCGTCCAGAAGCCGAAACGCGGCGACGCAGGAGCCGATGCCGAGCGCGAGAGAGAGCACAGCGGCGACGGACATGACCTTGTTGCGGCAGAGCTGCCGCCAGCCGAAACGAAAATCGGCGAGAAGCGATTCGAGCCATCCGGCGACACGAATGCTGTGGCTTGCCTCGCCAGCCCGCAGTGCGGAGCCGAAAGCGCGCTGCGCTTCCTGCGGATCACGGCCCGAAGCAATGGCCTCGTCCATGTGTGAGCGCAATTCTTCGTCGATGTCGCGATTCAGGCGCTCGCCCTGCACGGTATTGGTGATGCGCGACCACAGAGACATATCAGGCCTCTCGAAGAACGCGGTTGATGGCAAGGCTGACGGATTGCCAGCGCGACTCTTCAACACCTAACTGCTTCTTGCCTGCGGCCGTCAGTTCGTAGACGCGGGCCCGCCGACCGGTGTCTTTCCTGACCCACTCGGCGCGGATCCAGCCCGACTCCTCCATCCGGTGCAAGGCGGGGTAGAGCGAACCCTCCTCGGCGCGCAGCACGTCCCCGGAGGTTCCGGCGATGGCAGCCATGATGGCGTACCCGTGAAGGCGAGGGCGGCGGGACAGGATCTTGAGCACGAGCAGATCGAGCGAGCCTTGCAGTGAGTCAGTCCTGGGCATACTCAGACGTCTTTGTATAGATGTCTCGGTATACGGTCAAGCTGAATCGTCCTTGGGCGGTGGTTCGTTCTTCCGGCTGTGTGCGGGCGCCGACATTTCATCATCGATCCCCGCTCGCGACGCGCAATTGCTCCGGCTTGCCTGAGTCACTCGCTGCTCCGCAAACCAGCGATGGGCTCCTCGCCTTGCACTCGCCTGCCGCCTCTGCAACACTGAACGCGCTGATCCGTATGGTTCGTTACTACCTCGTGAAGGGTCGCGTGCAGGGTGTTGGCTTCCGGTGGTTTGTGCACCGGGAGGCGGCGGCGCTGGATCTGCGTGGCTGGGTGCGCAATACCGAGAGCGGGCATGTCGAGGTGGTTGCGGCGGGCGAGGCCGCGCAGCTCGATGAGCTGAGCACGGCGCTACGCAGGGGTTCGCGCGGCAGCCGGGTGGACGCGATCGACACGCGAGAGCTCGCGGCGAGCGAAGGCGAGGGCCTGGGTCCGTTTCAGATCGAAGGAGCGTGGTGACGTTGGCTATGGGGAGACACGAAGGGATGCCGGTGGACGAGATGAACCTGGAACCGATCAACTGCGAGCCCCTGAAGCGGCTGGTGCGCACTGTGCCCGACTTTCCCAAGCCCGGCATCCTGTTCTACGACATCACGACGCTGCTGAAGGACCGGCTCGGATTCGCCATGCTGATCGACGCGCTGGCGGCGCATTATCTGGAGCGCGACGTGGACCTGGTGCTCGGCATCGAGGCGCGCGGGTTCATCTTCGGCCCGGCGCTGGCGTACCGGTTGAATGCGGGGTTTGTGCCGGTGCGCAAGCCACGCAAGCTGCCAGCGCCGACAGCGAAGGTGACCTACGACCTGGAGTACGGCAGCGATTCGCTCGAAATACACATGGACGCGATCGAGCCGGGGCAGAACGTGGTGATCGTCGACGACCTGCTGGCGACCGGCGGCACGATGGAAGCCACGGTGAAGCTGGTACGCCAGTTGGGGGGACGTATTGCGGGGCTGGGCTTCGCGGTTGAGCTCGACTTCCTGAAGGGCCGCGAGCGCTTCCCTGACTTCGACGTGTTCAGCCTCCTCCACTACGACGAGTAACAGCATCTGATCTAACCGGTGGAGAGTCTGCACGAGTGCCACCGCGATCAGGAGCGGGCGAGTGGCGGATGGCTCCCCGAAGTCGTCGGCTGGTGCAGGGCAGACGTCTCACGCTGCTCATCCACTGATTGCGCGCACGCGCGATGTGCTGCATCGGGTGTTTGCCGGCGCCGGCGTGACGGGCGTGTACGCGACGTATGAAGCTGCCGTGGCCGCCGCGCCGAAGGGCAGCCCCATCGGGTACGACCACACCGAGACCAGCAACCTCTACAGTTACCTGCTCGACTACACCAAGATCAGCGACTACGCTGCCCTGTTCTACCTGAGCCGGTTGCTCCAGCCGGGGTCGCGGCTGTTCGACTTCGGGGGCAACACGGGCGTGCTGTATTACAGCTACCAGCGGCGCTGGGCGCTGCCGCCGGGCGCCCACTGGACGGTGTGCGATGTGCCTGCAGTCGTTCGCGCGGGCGAAGAGTTTGCCCGCAACCGGCCGAGCGAAGGGCTGGCATTCACCAGCCGCTTCGAAGATGCGGCCGGGGCAGACCTGCTGTTCACCTCCGGCACGCTGCAGTATGTGCCGAAGACGCTGCCTGCGCTGCTGGCTCCGCTCGGCGATGCGATGCCGCGGCGCGTCCTGGTGAACCGGACAGCCTTGTGGCCTGGCGAGACGTTCTACACGCTGCAGCCAGTCTTCGCCGCGCACTGCCCGTACAGGGTGCAGAACCGGGTGGAGTTCGTCAGCGGCATGGAGGCGTTAGGCTACCGCATCTGTGACGAATGGGAGTGCCCGGAGAGCGCCATCCACGTGCGCTGGCATCCGCGGCACCGCATCGACCGGTATCTCGGCATGCTGCTCGAGCGGACCGCTGCCTGACAGACGGCCAGAGATGACCGGCCTTCAGCGCGTGGGGTGCGGACCGGCGGCCTTGACCTCGGCAGGCGCGTCGAACTTCGCGAAGTTCTCTTCAAAGCGCTTCGCCAGGGCCTTCGCCTGCTGGTCGTAGGCGTTCTTGTCGGGCCACGCATTGCGCGGGTTGAGAATCTCTGCGGGCACGCCCGGGCAGGTGGTCGGGATGTGCAGGCCGAAGGCGCTCTCGGTGACGAACTCCGCACCGGAGAGCTTGCCGTCGAGCACAGCGGTGACCATGGCGCGGGTGTGAGGCAGGCTCATGCGCTTGCCGACACCGAAGACGCCGCCGGTCCACCCGGTATTCACCAGCCAGCACTGCGCGCCGTACTGGCGCAGCCGCTCACCCAGCATGGCCGCGTAGACCTTGGGCGCGAGCGGGATGAAGGGCGAGGCGAAGCAGGTGGAGAATTCCGGCACTGGCTCGGAGCCGAGACCAGCCTCCGTGCCGGCGAGCTTCGCGGTGTAGCCGGAGAGGAAGTGGTACATCGCCTGCTCCGGCGTGAGCTTCGCGATTGGGGGCAGCACACCAAAGGCGTCCGCGGCCAGGAAGAGCACGTTCGCGGGCTGACCACCGATGCCGGGGACGACTGCGTTCTCGATGAAGTCGACCGGGTAGGCGGCGCGGGTGTTCTCGGTGTAGCGGATGTCTTCGTAGTTCGGGTCGCCGGTGCGCGGGTTGAGAACGACATTCTCGAGCACGCAGCCGAAGCGGATGGCGCGGTAGATCTGCGGCTCCTTCTCTTCGGTGAGGTCGACACACTTGGCGTAGCAGCCGCCTTCGAAGTTGAAGACGCCGCGCTCGCCCCAGCCGTGTTCGTCGTCGCCGATGAGGCGGCGCTCGGGATCGGCGGAGAGTGTCGTCTTGCCGGTGCCGGAGAGTCCGAAGAAGAGAGCGGTGCGACCGTCGCGGCCGACGTTGGCCGAGCAGTGCATGGGGAAGACATCGCGCTCGGGCAGGAGGAAGTTCATCACGCCGAAGATGGACTTCTTCATCTCGCCGGCATATTTTGTGCCGCCGATGAGCACAATCTTGCGCGTGAAATCCGTAATGATGAAGGTCGAAGACGTGGTGCCGTCACGCGCGGGCACGGCTTCGAACTCGGGAGCCGCGATCACGGTGAACTGTGCCATGTGGTTGGCCAGCTCCTGCGCTGTGGGGCGGACGAAGAGCTGCTTTACGAACAGAGCGTGCCAGGCGTACTCCGTCACGATGGTGATGGGCAGCTGGTAGTGCGGATCGGCCCCGGCGTAGAGGTCGACGACGTAGCGGTCGCGCTCCTGCATGTGCCGTTCGACACGCTCGAGCAGCGCAGAGAAGCGTTCGGCGGAGAAGGGCTGGTTGACCTTGCCCCAGTCGACGCGCTCTTCGGTGATGGCGTCCTTGACCAGGAACTTGTCCTTGGGAGAGCGGCCGGTGCGCGCGCCGGTCAGGGCGACCACTGCGCCATTCGACGCGAGCCGCGCCTCGCCGCGCGCGATGGCTGCTTCGACCAGTTGCGGCGTGGACAGGTTGCGGTGAACGTGCGGCCCATCCAACAGGGTCTTCGACACAGTGCTCGCAATGGCGGCGCCCATACCCCTCCCAATCCCCAAAGCTGCTTCGAGCCAAATCTAAAACCAATCATTGTGCCATCGGGAGTGGAGTCCGGCCAAGATGGGGTGGCCGGGCCTGACCGTAGCGGGCACGCGGATGGAGCCCAGCCTACAAAGCTGGCTCACGATTCACCGGATATTCAAGGGGTTGGAACCCAACTGGCGAACAGGGTTGCTATGACGCCAGAGGAGGTTCTTCCAATGAAATACATGGCACTATTGCTGGCGGGCACGGCTGCGCTGGCGCTTACGGGAGCCGCGGCGCACGCGGATGATGATGACGATCGTGGCGGTGAGGGGCGCATCAAGCACGTGCTGCTGATCAGCATCGATGGCATGCATGCAGTCGATTACAGGAATTGCGTGCAGGGTGTGTCGACCATCAACAACGGTGCGTCGTTCTGTCCTCACCTTGCGGAGTTGGGCCGGACCGGCGTGAACTACACCGCGGCGAGCACCTCGCGGCCGTCGGACTCCTTCCCCGGGCTGACGGCGATCGTCAGCGGCGGTACGCCGAAGAGCTTCGGCGTGTACTACGACGTGGGGTATGACCGCTCGCTCGATGCGCCGACGATCACGACCGGCAATGGCGTCGCTGGCGGTCCCTGCACCCCGGGCGCTGCGCCGACGGGCACGACGGCCGAATACGAGGAGGGCATCGACCTGGACCAGAGCAAGCTGAACGGCGGCACGCCGGGCGCGGGCCTGGTGGAAGGCGACGTCCGGGCGATCGACCCGAAGAAGCTGCCGCGTGATCCCAAGGCAGGCTGCGCCCCGGTCTATCCGTGGGACTTCGTTCGCACCAATACAATCTTTGGCGTCGTCCGCAAGGCGGGCGGCTACACATCATGGTTTGACAAGCATCCGGCCTATGCCTCGGTCGCCGGCCCGGGCGGGACGGGGCTGAGCGAGTTCTTCGCGCCCGAGATCAACTCCAACGTCGTGGGCATTCCGTACGCCACGCCCGAGGGTGTCTCCTGCTCGACCGTACCCGACCCGTCGCAGGTAGGTGCCTGGACGGACAGCTTCGCGAACATTCAGTGCTACGACACGATCAAAGTGAAGGGCATCCTCAATCAGATCCAGGGCAAGACGCACGATGGCAAGTCCAGCGTCTACCCGACCCTGTTCGGGATGAACTTTCAGGCCGTCAGCGTGGGTCAGAAGCTGATCGAGAAGAACGTCGGCAAGGGCGGCTACCTCGATGCGGCGGCCACACCTAGCGAGCTCCTGATGAGCGAGATCAAGTTCGTCGACGATTCCATCGGCGAGATGGTGCAGGGACTCAAGGACACCGGCCGGTACGACTCGACGCTGATCGTGATCACCGCGAAGCATGGCCAGGGTCCGATCGATCCCAACCGCTTCGTGCCGCAGTTGAAGCAGGACGGCGGCTCTTCGCCAGCCACACTGCTGGACAATGCCGGGCTGCTTCCCCTCTCCGAGGCTCCGTCCAACCCAACGGGCATCGGGCCGACAGAGGATGACGTCTCGCTGATCTGGCTGAAGGACAAGTACAAGGTCGATGACGCCGTGGCGCTGCTCGAGAAGAATGCCTCGGCGATCGGTCTGGGGACCATCTACTACGGTGCGACGCTGGCGCTCAACTACAACGCTCCAGGCCTGCCGCCAAAGAACGATCCGCGCACACCAGACATCATCGTGGCGCCGAACCCGGGTGTGATCTACACGGGCAGCAGCAAGAAGCAGGAAGAGCATGGTGGCTTCTCGCATGACGACACCAATGTCATGCTGATGCTGTCGAACCCCTCGATCAAGGCGCACACGGTGAACGCTGACGTGTCCACTGCGCAGGTCGCTCCGACCGTCCTGAAGGCACTTGGTCTGAACCCGGCCAGCCTCCAGGCGGTCCAGCTTGAGGGCACGGGCGTGCTGCCGGATGTCAAGCTGTCGGTCTCCTACTAACCCTGTTCTGCAGGCGCAGACGCACCAAGGCCCAGCTCAGGAGCTGGGCCTTGTTGTTTGTCTCAGACGTTCGCGCGAAGGACGAAGTTCAGGGTATGAAGCTCACGGGACGAAAGTCTCGTGGATGACGGGCAGCATGGGCAGATTCGCGGTGTTCCTGGCCTCGCGCATCACTGCATCGAGATGGGCGAGCACTTCGTCGACGGTCATGGTGTACATCTCGCGACCGTTGTCGTAGCCCTCTTCGACGGCCTGCTTGAGGTAGTGGCCGGCGATCTGCGCGGTGAGCCGGTCGGTGATCACGTTGCCGGTGCGGCGCTTGAACTCGACCCAGGCCACGGCGGGGAGAGCGATCCAGACGGGGCGGCCACTCACCTCGAAGCGGACGTCGATGGCGTCAGCATGGCGTGTGGCGATGGCCACGATGTTGGCGCGCCAGAGGCAGTGCAGGGTTTCGCCGGTCCAGCGGTCGGTGACGTCGAACTCTTCGTACATGATGGATTCAGCGTATCGGGATCATGCGGAAGCGGCAACAGGGAGCAGCGGCGGATACACACCGAATCGAGCGCTCGCAACAAAAAA
>NZ_JBMGJV010000030.1:0-52178 GCF_051025295.1 Candidatus Dedyshia acidiphila
GATGATGCAACGTCCACCGCGCTCCGAGATTCAGCGTCAGGCTCGGCGTCGCCTTCCAGTCATCCTGCACGAAGAACTCCTGGATGGTGTCCCGCGGTCGCAGCTTCTGCTCCTGCAGATCGATCGAGAATGTATCCACCTGCCCCAGCAGAAAGCTCGCGAATGAGTTCCCGCTGTTCGCTGCACTCGGCAGATTCGTTCCAGTGGTCGTGAACGCGAACGAGCCCGTCGGATTCGGCGGAGAAATAGTGTTCAGCTGATACCAACGCGCATCCGCGCCCGCCCGCAAGGCATGCGTCCCATGGATCCACTCCACCGTATCCACCAGTTGCCACACGCCCGTTTGATACTGTGCAAACGTGCTTGGAGACGCGCCAAGCTGCTGGTACCCCGTGAAGGTGAACAGCGGCAGCGCATTGTTGAACGACGCATTCGTCGGAATGCCGGGGATGCCCAGAGCCGCGGATGCCGTCTGCGGCAGCGTCACGCCCTCAGTCGTGTTGCCGCGCCGCGTGTAGCCCAGCCGCACATCATTGAGTAACTGCGTCGTGAATGTGTGTGTCTCGTTGAACACCGCCTGCTGCCCTGTGATGTGTGTCAGCCCCGAGTAGTTGAACGACCCCAGCACCGACCCTGAGATCAGCCCACTGCCCTCCGGCAGCGGCGCGACCGGCTGCGCCACCTGGTGGTAGTACGAGTAGCGGCCGAACGCACGATCCCGCTCCCCGCGCGCGCCGTCCACCCGCACATCGAACTGGTTCTCGTGGTCCATATCGTTCGCCACGCGCGTGTAGTTGTTCGCCAAACCACTCGACGTGGGCAGCGGCAGCCGCGACAGCACCGCCACGGATGCTGGATCCAGCGGCGTCGTGATCACGTCGTTCGGAAACTCCGTACGTGTGTACGTTGCGCCGTTCGCGACCGTCGTTGCCGGATTGTAGATATGCGACACACCGGTGAAGATGCCCTGCCGCTCCTTGAGCGTCGGAATCGTCGACGTGCGCACCACTCCGATCGCCTGCCGAATGCCCTGGTAGTCGCCGAAGAAAAACAGCCGGTTGTGCAGCACCGGACCACCCAGCGTCCCGCCGTACAGGTTGCGGCGATACTCCGGCTTGCGCGCCGCCTTCGGTGCAAAGTAGTTCCGCGCATTCAGGTCTTCATTGCGCAGATACTCGAAGAGGCTGCCGTGCAAATCGTTCGAGCCCGCGCGCGTGGTCACGTTCACTACGCCGCCATTGAAGCGACCAAACTCTGCCGGGACGTTGTTTGTCTCGATGGTGAACTCCTGGATGTCGTCGAGCACGGGAAAGAATGCCACCTGCCCAGGCTCCGGCTGCAGCGCGGAGATGCCGTCGTACAGATACTCATTCGTCCGCGGACGCCCGCCATTGATGCGCGGCAGCAGCGTACCCGGTGGCAGCGACACGCCTGGCGCCAGCGTTGCCAGCTGAATGAAGTTGCGCGTGTTCAGCGGGATCGCCTGCACCGTGCGCCCCGGAATGTTCGTCTCCACATCGCTCTGCGTGGATTGCAGCAGCGGTGCATTTCCTGTCACCGTCACAGTTGCTTGGTCGTTGCCCACCCTCAGCGGCACGTCCACACGCGCCGCCTCGCCTGTCGCCACCGTCAGCCCACTGCGCACTACTGGCGCAAAGCCGCTCGCCGCCACAGCGATGGAATACGTGCCTGGCTGCAGTTGCGAGAAGGAATAGTAGCCGTCGCCGGTCGATTCGCTGCTCGCGGCGATATGCGTGCTCGTATCAGTCAGCGTCACCCGCGCATGTGCCACCGCAGCGCCGCTCGTGTCCGTGATCCGACCCACGAGCCCACCTGAAATTTGCCCATACGCGGCCACACCGCCCGCCAGCCACACCAGAACACCCCATCCAAAACCGACCCGCATTCGCCCGCTTCCCTTCGAAGTGCAGCAGTGCGCAGCCCGCGCCGCACTCAGCAGAGCCGTCGGCGGTGGCTGCCGAATGAGTCGAATCTATATGGATGAAATCGTTTCGTCAAAACGGATCGGGGCCGTCGCCGGGCACAATCCTAGCCGCCCTACGGCGTGAATCCAACGCTCTGCCACAGCGGCGCCGGCGCATACACCGCACCCGCCGCCACCGTCCGCCACACACGCCGCGTGTTGTGAATGTCGCTCAGCGGATCCGCGTCCAGCAGCAGCACATCTCCGCGCTTGCCCGGTTCGAGCGAGCCCGCCTCGCGCTCCACCCCCAGGGCACGCGCCGGCACGATCGTCGCCGACTGCAGTGCCTCCATCGGTGTGAAGCCCGCCTCGACATAGATCTCCAACTCGCGATGCAGCGAGTAGCCGGGCACCCCCTGGTCTGTGCCCGCCACAATCGGCACGCCCGCCGTGTGCACCGCGCGCAGCGTGTCCATCATCACCTGCCAGGTCCCGCGATACACCTCTGCCGCGGGGCCCGTGTGTGCTGGGGAATCGAGCGCCTCACGCAATTGCGGTGCGACATGTGTCATCCCGGGCTCCAGTTGCTGAAGCGGATCCGTATGCAGCGACAGCTCAAAGATCGTCATCGTCGGATCGAGCACCGTGTGGTGCTCCTTCATCGCGGCGATGATTGCCTTCGCCCGCTCCCCATCCAACTCCTCCACCGGAGGCTTCTTCCGGTCGGGCTTGCCATCCGCGCCTAGTACCGGGTGCGCAAAGTACAACGAAACGTACTGGATATGATTGATCTGGTCCATCCCGTCATGGATGCCGTCGATCGCCATCATTCCCTGTGGAATGTGGCCCGTCACTGTCATACCGCGCGCGTGCGCTGCGCTGGTGATGGCCTTCACCACCTCCGGCTTCACGGAGCTGTAGATCTTGATCTGTCGCGCACCCGCTGCCTGGTATCTCGCCACCAGCGGTTCTGCCTGCTCCGGCGTTTCGGCGGTCACTGCACCGATAGCGATCGGTCCCACACCGTCGATCACGCCTGCAAACTCCAGGTGCGGTCCCAACGCAGGATGCGTCGCGCGATCGAGCTCTTCATGCAGCGTCCGGATAAAGTCGAACTCGTTCCCGCAGTCGCGAACCGTCGTCACGCCTGCAGCCAGGTAGATCGGCCCCCACTCCACCTGCTCGTAGTGAGCATGCATGTCCCACAGCCCGGGAATCGCGTACTTGCCCGTCGCGTCCAACACGGTTGCGCCTTTCGGCACGTGCACGGCCGCTCGCGGTCCCGCCGCGGTGATCACGCCGTTCTCGATCAGGATCACGCTGTCGCGCACTGCCGGCGCTCCCGTCACGTCCTCGAGCGTCGCGCCCACAATCGCCAGCCGCTTCGCCGGCGCCGCGCTTACGTCTCGTGTCAGCCGCGTCAGCGCCCCAAGATCCGCCCTGACAGCGGACGCTATAAATGCACCTAGAGAAGTGGCGTATGGCTGGCGCACCGCCTCGAAATGATCGAACTCCGCGTCCGTACTCACCAGCGCGGTCAGGTTCGCCGCGTCGTCCACCCACAGCGATTCCTGGCCCCAGATCAACCCGCCGACTGTGTACCCATGCATCGGCACACCGCTCACCGTCACGTCCTCGGCTGGCACAATGTGAATCGGCACCGCCGCGGGATAGGCCGTGAACTCTGCTGGTCGCCCGTGCGACAGCCACCAGCGCATCATCTGCTCCTGCATTGCCACGGGTGAGTAGCCGTCCACCACAAACCACGCGCCTGGGCCCGGCGTCACCTGCCTTGAGTGCTCGCCATTCCGGATCGTCAGCGACCCCGCATCTGCGGTCAGCGCATCGTCCATCGCTGACGGACGTGCCGACCGTCCCTTCGCGCTGTACGACACCGGCACCATGTCCGCCGTGCGTGCAACGAAGCTCGTCTCTAGCGGTACCGGGCTGCCTCGGTCCGTAAATTTGAAATGTGACGTCAGCGTGTACGTATCGCCCGTCGCCGCAATGCTGTAGGTCTCCTCGCCCATGGCGCGTGCGAACTTGTGCAGTACAAACGTGCCTGAAGTCTCCGGAGGCTTCGACTCAGCCCCTCGCGCGGTGGCCATTGTCAGCAGGGCAGCGAGCACGCAGGCGCCATGCCGAAGCATTCGGTCGTGTGTTCGGAACGGACGGACAACGGCACTCCGGACTTGGCGCAAGGTGAACTCCTCCAGCAGATCGGTCGGGCAAGTCCGTCGATTCTATGGGGGTCACCTCGGCAGACCACATCAAAAGTTGTAGAGAACAGCGACTACCTCCGCAACGCTTCGTTCCCGAAACGCAACCGACATTACCACCGCACTCCGAAACCGGCACGAGGGTGACCGATACCCCCATCCATCTCTGGAAGAATAGAGATAGAGCGTCATACAAGAGAGGCGGAGCCAATCCACGGCTCCGCCTTTCTGCGTTTGGGCCCGCGCTCGAGTCGACCGCTTCCTCAGGAGGTACCAACACCGATGATCCACACACCGCAGGACAGCTTTCTCCGCAGCGCATGCGCCGCGGCCCGCGACGCCGGCCACCCCTTCCCCGAATACGCCGCATGTGAAGCAGCACTCGAGTCGGCCTGGGGTCAGTCGCGGCTCGCTCGCGAGGCCAACAACCTCTTCGGCCAGAAGCACTCGGATGCGACCAGCTATGGCGCGCTTGCGTCGCCGTTGCTCATGCCCACGCAGGAGTTTCTGCGCGGTCGCTGGATGACGGTCGTGGCCGAATGGGCGCGCTTCGCCGATACGACCGCGTGCTTCCGTGCACGTGTCGCCTTGCTACATCGCCTGGAGCACGCCTACCCCGCGTACGCGCGCGCTCTGGCCGCGACCACAGGCGAGAGCTTCATCGAAGAGGTCTCGCGTGCCTGGTCCACCGACCCCAATCGCGCCGCCAAGGTGCTCGCCATCCATCGCCAGCACAGCGCCAGCTTTCTGCCGCTGCTGCCGGTGTCGCTGCACGCCGTCGCGCCGCAGATCCTGGCCATGGCCTACGCCAGCTAAGCGCAATGGAAAGACATGTTTAGCTGTAACTCTGGGTGGCTGAGATACTTAGCGGCCCCGCTGGCGCTAAGTCGTTTGGGATGAGGGAGCTGCCCGCCGGCAGCCGGACCACGGGGGAGGGGGGGTGGGGCTACCATCGAGCGAGTGAACGCGACACGTTCGCTACTGCTCGTCTGGGAGCCCACCCCATGTCCCGCGCCACTGCACCGATCGCCCAACCAGCTGTTCTCCGCTCAACCGAAGCGCAACTGTTCGTCCGAGACCTGAAGGCATCCTGCGACTTCTATCGCGAGAAGCTTGGCTTCACAGTCGCGTTCGTCTACGGCGATCCGCCGTCTTACGGCCAGGTCACACGCGATGACGCTCGGCTCAACTTACGAGTCGTGGACGAGCCCGTATTCGCCGGCGCTGTGCGGGAACGCGAAGGCCTGCTGTCCGCCTCGATCACCGTCGCGACGGCCGAAGAGATGAAGCAGCTCTTCTCTGACTTCCGATCCCGAGGAGTGCGCTTTCACCAGGCGCTCACGATCGAGTCGTGGGGAGCCAGTATCTTTACCCTCGTCGATCCGGACGGCAACCTGGTTCTGTTCGCGGGCCCGGCTGCTTAGAGCTTCAAGCAGCGGAGCGACGGCCCGACTGCTTGTGCTCGGACAGCAGCAGCGATTCGCGGATCGGCTTCTCGTGCAGCAGCAGCTCGGTCGACTTCAGGTTAGCGTTCGCGTGGAACCACTCCTGCACGATGTTGTCGTGCAGCAGGTTCAGCACCGCCAGCAGCGACATGCCCTGGTGGTGAGCCATCCACTCCCGCACCAACTCCGGCTGCTTCAGCGACTTCTGATAATCGCCGGCTTCGTAGAAGCCGTACGCGCCCACCCAGCCCATCGCCGCCATGCGGCGTAGGTTCTTGAGCGACTCCGCCTCATCGATCATCAGCGCCAGGAACGTCGAGTACGGCGAGATCACCGGACCCGCCACTGCGTCCCACTTGAGCGCGATCGACGGCATGCCGAACGCCAGATAGCTGTAGTGCCCCCCGTCGTCCGTCTCCGCATAGCCGCACTCGGAGACACCCCACGGAATGTTGCCGTTGCTCTTCGCGAACGCCCGCTGGATCGCCACGACATTCGTCAGCGTGCGAGTGACCAGTGTGTCCGGATAGGAGCGCATCCAGAGCGCCGGCATCAGGTACTCGAACATCGTGCCCGTCCAGGAGATGAGCGCCGGCCGGCCGTACGCCACCGTGTGAATGCGGCCCAGCTTGAACCAGCTCTGCTGCGTCGCCTCGCTCTTCGCGATCGCGACGAACGCACCGATCCGCGCCTCTGAGCACAGCAGGTCGTAGCAGGCCTTGTGCAGTTGCTCCTCCTCGACCATGTAGCCGATCGAGAGCATCTGCCGCGACGGTTCGATCAGGAAGGCGAAGTTCATGTCGGCGACGCAGCGCTCTGCACGCGTGGACAGTCGCGCCAGGTCCGCGGCAAGCTGCTGGTGCCGCGTGCGTGCCTCGGCGATCTCGGAGCGCAGCCGCTCGATCAGGTAGAGCTGTCCCGGCGGGCTGGTGTTGGTGGACCAGGCACGTTGCAACCGCGTGTCCAGGTCGTCGATGCACGTAACGATTCGCCCGATCGGCACCGTGCATGCCTCATCCACGAGCCCCTCGAGCGGCGCGTAGTCGCGGTGCAGCCACGGCTCGTACTCGGCGACTAGCCGGCAGACCATGTCGATGCGGCGGCGCAGCTCGGCCCGCCACCAGTCTGCTTCGCTGCACGTCTTGTCGGTCACCTGAACCGTGCGGACGTCCTCAAAGGCAGCGCTCGCCTGCGCGGCAAAGCACCATGCGACCCACGCACGTAAGTCGGTCCCCTCCGGCAACGCGGGCAGCCCGGCTGGCACGGCATGAAGCTCGGCAAGCAGTGCCACCTGATCACGCAGGCCCGTCCAGAGCCGGTCCGTGATCAGCGGCTCCAGCAGCAGCATCTCCGCCCCGGAGCGCAGCGTGTAGAACGAGGCCGCGAGGTTGCCGCTGTCAACCGAGGAGACGACGCGCGGCGGTATCGGCTGCAGCGTGCGCGTGTCGTACCAGTTGTAGATGTGGCCGTTGCGCTTCTCCATGCGGTCGTATGTGTCGAGGCTGAGATGGCTCAGCTCCGTGAACTCCGGGATGCTCAGCCAGCCGAACACCTGCGCCGCCTGCCGTGCGTTCAGCAGCAGGCCGAAGTTGGTGGGCGACACGCGCGCTGCCTCGAACAGCTCGTGCTCTTCCACGTTGTCCGGCACGAGGTAGTTGTGTGCGGCCCCGCCGTACTCGTAGAAGTAGCGCCACGTGCGCAACCCCATCTCCCGCAGGAAGCCGTGATCGCGCGTGGTCAGGTGCTGCCGCTCATCGCTCGGCGGCTGATTGAGCCATGCCGTGATGCCGCTCTCGAACAGCCAGAGCAGCAGGATCGGCGCCGCAATGAGCAGTGAGTGCGGACGCACCAGCGCGACCAGCGCGGTGACGCCGAGGGTGAAGATTGGCGTGGCCTGCAGGTAGCGATCCACGGGTGTGCGCTTGCCCCCGGTGGCCTCGGCCTGCGCCGCCGTCTCCCACTCCAGCAGCCGCTGCCCGGTGATGAAGCGGCGCACCAGTGCGCGCACGATCGCATCCAGTGCGAGCAGTGTCTGGTGCGGCAGGAAGGCGAGATTGAGCAGCGTGATGATGAGGCTCTGGCCGAAGCCGTCGAACGCCTCGCGGACCTCGCCCTTCTGCGGGCTCGCCACCGCACGCCCTGCCCCGAACAGGAGCGACACCAGGCTCGGCACGAACAGCAGGAACAGTGTGACCAGCGTCCAGTAGAGCGGACCCCCCGGCAGCCCGATCCACCCGGCGACCAGCAGAATCAACGTCAGCGCTTCGACCAGTGAGCGCCGCAGATTGTCGAAGATCTTCCACCGCGAGATCGCTGAGATCGGGTTCTTGACCAGCCGCCCGCTCTCATCCGGCACCTTGCCGAAGAGCCACTGCGCAATCTGCCAGTCGCCGCGCACCCAGCGATGCTGGCGGCGGCGGTATGCGCTGTAATGCGACGGATAGTCGTCGATCACCTCGACGTCCGTCACCAGGCCGGCGCGCGCGTAGGCGCCCTCGATCAGGTCGTGGCTGAGCAGCGAGTTGCGTGGGAAGCGCTGCTCGAGCACGGCATGCAGCGTGTTCACCTCATAGATGCCCTTGCCGGTGAAGCTACCCTCGCCGTAGAGGTCCTGATAGGCATCGGAGACCGCGCGCGTGTAGATATCGAAGCCTGTTTGTCCGGAATAGATCGCGGCCAGCCGCGACCGCCCGGCAGAGTGAACGCTGACGCCGACGCGCGGCTGCAGGATCCCGTAGCCCTCGGTCACGATGCGCGACTCGGGATCGATCACTGCCTGGTTGAGCGGGTGCGCCATCGCGCCGATCATGGCGTGCGCCGTCCCACGCGGCAGCTGCGTGTCGGAGTCGAGCGTGATGACGTAGCGGACCCGGCGCAGCGTGTCAATGTCCCCAATCTTCACGGGGAAGCTGTCGAACTCGCCACGGATGAATTTGTTCAGGTCGAGCAGTTTGCCGCGCTTGCGCTCCCACCCCATCCACACGCCCTGGCGCGCATTGAAGACACGATGGCGATGCAACAGGAAGAAGCTGCCGCCATTCTTGCCGGCGTAGCGCGCATTCAGTCCCTCGATCAGGCTGACCGCAAGATCGACCAGCGGATCAGTGTCGTTGGGCCGAGGCCGCGCGACCGAATCCGGCAGATCGCTGAGCAGTGCGAAGTGCAGGTTGCGATCCTGGTTAGCGAGGTAGCGCACCTCGAGCTCATCGACCAACTCGCGCACCTGCTTCTCGCTCAGTAGCAGCGTGGGCACGGCAATGAGGGTCGTAAGTTCTTCCGGGAGGCCCTTGGGGAACTCGAGCTTGGCCAGCGCTGCGGCCTTGAAGATCGCGGTAGTCGTGTTGTTGATCAGATCGACCGCGCCCTGCGCTGCCGGAATCAACAGCAGCAGAAAACCGAACGCCAGCCCGCCAAGAATCGAATAGTTCGGCACCAGCGGAATGAGGATCGCGCCGATAAGCACAACTGTGAGCACGATGATGCCGCCGATGTAGTAATCGTCTGCACTGCGCCACAGCATCATCCGCAGGCGATCCGAGAAGGGGGGGCGATAACCGACCTGCTGAGCGAGTGCGTCGAATCCTATATCGACAAGGTAATAGCCGACGTGCGCACGCCGTTGCGCAAGACGGGGGACGTCCTCTGGCCGCGGTGGCCGCTGCGCCAGCCGCAATGCTGTTGCCGCGACCTCATGCTCAGTCTGGTCGGAGTGGCGCGCGATCTCCGAGACGCGTTCACGGTAGCGCTCGCGGCTGTCGAAGTCCATGCGCGGGTAAGCGCCCACCGGATCCTGCCGCAGGATGCTGTTGAACGTCACCAGGCCTTCAATCATCTGTGCCCAGTTCGCGTAGATAGCGCTGCGAATGCTGTTGAATCGCGCAGCCAGCAGTCCTGCTGCATGCACGTCGAAGCCGGCGGGGTCATCCATCTGGCTGCGCGCCTGCGTAAGGATTTCCTCCACCAGCAGAAATCGGACAGTGGTGGGAAAGGCCCAGAGTTCGCGCAATGTGAGCGGATCGGACTTCTGAATTTCCGTGAGGAACCAGCACACCCAATCGTTGTCCCAGCGCGATTCCGTGCTGACGAGATACGCATCGGCGACGGTGACGATTCTCGGCTCGTCGCCTTCGCGCTGGCGAACCACTATCGGCATGGTCTCGAGCCGCCGGCGGAGGGCGCGCATCTCGTCGAGCGCGGCCTGCAGCAGGCGCGGGTTTTCGCGCAGCTCGAGCAAAGGGTCCAGCGGCTCGCCCGGCAGATAGGTCGGCATGGGCCGCTTTTCCAGCTCACGAGAGACCTGGTCGTACGCAGACTGCGCCGCGGTGATGCGGCGGCTGAAGATATCCCCCTGGGGAGCGCGAGCGACGTTCCAATCGACGGGGGCAAGCTGGGCCGCGTGGCGCACCTGCTCCTCCGTGCGCGTGATCTCGGGCGCAGGCACCTTGGCTACAACCGGAACGGGCTCGCCTGCGGCCGCAGACAGCGGAGTCTCCACGGGCGCGGTGGGGGGCAACGGAGCCGTGGTGCCGGCGGGCAGGGGATCGGCCGCGAGCTCACGATCGATCTGCGCCTCTGCCGTCTCCTGGGCGTCCTGCGCGGTCGAGAAATCAGGCTCGTTGCTAAAGCGTTCAGCGCTCATCGAAGGGAACTCATCTCTATCTGTAGCTCGCTGCCTGCATCTCGAACATGCCAGCGTACCGCCCGCCCAGCGCCATCAGGGCAGAGTGGGTGCCTTCCTCGACCAGCCGGCCACCTTCGAGCACAACAATGCGGTCGGCCATGCGGACGGTGGAGAAACGATGCGAGATGAGCAGCGCCATCTTGCCCTCGGTCAGCTCGGCGAAGCGTTCGAACACCTCGAGCTCGCTCTTGGCATCGAGCGCAGCCGTCGGTTCATCGAGGATCAGTAACTGTGCATCGCGCAGGTAGGCCCGGGCGAGCGCAACGCGCTGCCACTCGCCGCCCGACAGTTCGACACCGCCCTCGAAGCGCCGACCGAGCATTTGGTCATAGCCACCGGAAAGCTTCGCCACGACGCTTGCGGCCAGGCTCTGCTCGGCCGCGTGCTCGATGTCGTAGTCGCTGTGCTCGCGTTCGACGCGACCCACGCCGATGTTGTCGCGTACAGTCATCTCGTAGCGCATGAAGTCCTGAAAGATCACGCCCATCTCGTGGTGGAGATCGGTGAGGTCATACTCTCGCAGGTCGACGCCATCGAGCAGGATCTGCCCTTCGGTCGGATCGTAGAGCCGCGTGATCAGCTTGACCACGGTCGTCTTGCCCTGCCCGTTCTCCCCGATCAACGCAATGCGCTCGCCTGGACGCAGACGGAAGTTGAAGTCGCGCAGCACGCGGCGCGTCGTGCCCGGATACGCAAAGGAGACGTTGCGGAACTCAAATCCCTGCCGGATCGGCCGAGGCAGCTTCAGGCCGCCCGGCTTCGACTGTACTGTGGGCTTCATCTCGAAGAAGGCCAGCAGGTCGGTCAGGAAGAGCGCCTGGTCGGCGATCCCTGAGGCGGTTGAGAACACCTGCTGCAGGTTGGAACTCGCCTGGATGATGGCGTTTGTCAGGAAGTAGTAGTCGCCGATGTTGTTGAAATGCCCTGTGATCGCCCGCCAGATGACGAAGATGTAGGCGCCATAGTAGCCGAGCGTTGCGATGACGCCGAGCAATCCGCCGACCACAAGCTTCTTGCGGGAGAGCTCGATGTTCTCTTCATAGATCTGCTGCGAGAGGACCTTGAAACGGCCCGTGAAAAAATCGCTGAGGTTGAAGAGCTTGAGCTCTTTCGCACCTTCGCGGCTGCCGGCGGTCTGGCGCAGGTAGTCCATCTGCCGCTTGGCCGGGGTCTGGCGGAAGTTCTTGGCGTAGCCGAGGAAGGCGAAGTGCGTCTCGCCGAGGAAGGTGGGCAGCACGCCCAGCGCGAGCAGCAGCAGGAGCCACGGCGAATACCAAAGCAACGCGCCCGTCCAGATCAGGGTCGTGATGCCCTGCTGCAGCAGGCGGCCCATCTGCTGGATCATCGCGAGCCGGTCTGTGGCCTGCACGCGCGCCCGCTCCAGGCGGTCGTAGAAGACGGGGTCTTCGTAGGTTGTGAGGTCGAGCTGCGCCGCCTGCTCCATCACCCGCACGCTGACAAAGTGTGTGTAGCGATCCGCCAGCAGACTGTCGGAGTAATCGATCGAGCGGGTGATCAGTCCGGCGAAGATATTCAGCGCCGTCTCGATGCCAACCAGCCACCAGAAGTTCGACGGCAGCGACTGATGGCTGAACACGCGCTGCACATCGTCGAGGATGTAAGCAGCGATCTTCGCAATCGCAACGGGCAGCGCGGCCACGAGCAGGCGCAGCACGATGCCCGTCGTGACAACACCCCGTCCCGATTCCCAGAGAATGCCGAGAACGGGCGGTACGTTGCGCAGAGCGATGAGACGCTCGCGCCATGCGCTGGTCGTAGACTGGGTACGGCCTTCCGTCATAGAGGCAGAGAAGTAGTAGCTGGGCCCGTTTCTAACTTGGGGTTGAGATTCGCTGCTGCGTCTGATGCGTTTCGGGGAAGCCGTGTTGCTGCGGCCATCATAAGCTGAATGCCGGTCGCCTCTGCCGCGGCGCTTGTGAATCCATGGTCGCGGCGGAATCAGCGAGCGTCTGAGCGAATCTAAATCACTGGATGCCTGCTCCTACTGAATCCTCTCCGGCAATGAACGCGGACGCGGACGCGCGACAGCGCCTGATCCCGCTGCTCGGGCTGTCCTGCGGCATCACCGTGTCGCCGCTCTACTTCAATCAGCCGCTCTTGATCGAGATGGCGCGCAGCCTGCATGTGACGGAAGCGCGCATGAGCCACGTCGCCGTAGCCGCGCAGCTTGGGTACGCCGCTGGTCTGCTGCTCTTTGTACCGCTGGGCGACGTGCTGGAGCGGCGCAGCCTCATCCTGCGCATGCTGGGCGGCCTCATCGTGGCCATGCTGCTGACGGCCGCCGTGCCCTCGCTGTTACCGATGATCCTCGCGACGGTGCTGGTCGGCACCATGGCCGCGGTCACCCATGTCATTCTGCCCATCGCACCGGAGATCGCCACCCCAGCGAATGCCGGCCGTGCCGTCGGATCGGTAATGACGGGCCTGCTGCTTGGCATCCTGCTCGGCCGTACGTTTGCCGGATGGGTCGCGGAGTGGCTGAACTGGCGTGCCGTCTTCCTGATTGCGTGCGTCCTCTGTAGCGCGCTCGCGTTGTTTCTGCGCCGCATGCTGCCACTGCTGCCGCCGCGCGCACCGCTGCCGTATGGGCAGGCGCTAAAGTCGCTCTGGACCCTGGTGCGCACGCAGCCGTTGCTCGTTGAATCGGCCACCGTCGGCGGCCTGGTGTTCGCGGCGTTTAGCTGCTTCTGGACGACGCTCGTCTTTCTGCTCGGCTCCAATCACTATCACCTTGGCGCGGGCGTGGCGGGCAGCTTCGGCATTCTCGGAGCGATCGGGGCGTCGGTGGCGCCCATCGCGGGGCGGCTGGCGGATCGGCACGGCTCGCGTTGGGTGATTTCGGTCGCTCTTGTGCTTCTCATGCTGTCCTGGATCTGCTGCTGGATCGTCGGTTACCACATGGCCGGACTCGTGGCCGCTGTGCTGATCATGGACGCGGGCGCGCAGACCAGCCAGGTCGGGAACCAGACCCGCATCTTCTCCCTGGCGCACTGCCCCGGGACGGCCTTCGGTGCGCGCAGCCGGATCAACACCGTCTACATGACTACGTATTTCTGCTTCGGCGCGCTCGGGTCGTTTTTGTCAGCCCATGCATGGGAGAGGTGGCAATGGCCCGGCGTGTGCGGCTTGGCCCTGCTGCTGCTCGGCCTGGCGCTGGCGCGGCACCTGTACGGGACATGGCAGGCCAAGCGTCGCGGCCTGCTCGCGACCGAGCAGAACTGCGATGAGATGGACGCAGCGCTCGCGAGCGAGGCTATCGGAGGTTAAGAAGCTGCGGGCTGGAACGCGCGGCTAAAACGTCGCGGAGGTCAGGCGAGCGCAGGCGTCGGCCAGCGCGTCGTCCTGCTTGGCAAAGCAGAAGCGCAGAAGGTTCTCTCCGCGACCCTTGCTGTAGAAAGCCGATCCAGCCACCGCGGCCACGCCAGTCTTTGCCAGCAGCGCGCGGGCCTTCTCTCGGGCCGTCTCGCCCGGCACAATCGTGACATCGGCGAGCACGTAATAAGCCCCGTCCGGAACCGACGGTATCAGCCCCGCTTCATTTAACGCAGCGCACAGAAGGTCGCGCTTGCTTTGGTAGTCGGACGAGAGGTGCCGGTAGAAGTCGGGGTCAAGCTGAGCCAGACCAGCGGCCGCGCCGTACTGCGCAGGGGACGGGCTGCAGACATACGTAAGGTCGTGAAAGTAGCCGATCGAAGGTATCCATCGCGCATCCGCGGCCAGGTAGCCAATGCGCCAGCCGGTGATGCTGAAGGTCTTCGAGAAACCCGAGATCAGGATCGTGCGCTCTGCGAGCTCTGGCAGCGAAGCGGCGCTGACGTGCTCTGCGCCCGAGAACAGGAAGTATTCGTAAATCTCATCCGTGAGCAGGAAGAGATCGTGCGCGATCGCGAGTTCGCCGATGGCTTCGATCTCGGCGCGTGTGAAGACCTTGCCACACGGATTTGAGGGTGTGTTGATTAGGATGGCGCGAGTACGCGGTGTTGTGGCCGCGCGAAGTGCGTCCAGGTCCAGCTCCCAGGTGCCCGTCGCGAGCGGCACCGGCACTGGCTTGATGCGCAGAGCCTGCATCGTGTTCACGTGATAGCCGTAAAAAGGCTCGAACAGGATGATCTCGTCGCCCGGATCGAACAGCGCCAGGCACGCGGCGTACATGCCGCCCGTAGCGCCGGATGTGACCAGGATTTGTGTATCGGGGTCAGCGTTTACGTGGTTGTAGCTGGCCAGCTTACGGCTGATTGCCGTGCGGAGCGGAGCAATCCCATCCAGCCGCGTGTAGATGTTGTGGCCGTTCTCGATCGCTGCAATCGCTGCATCACGCACAGGCGCGGGCAGTTCGGTGTCGCAGACGCCCTGAGCGAGATTCACGCCGCCGACCCGATCGCACTCGACAGTCATCGAGCGGATCTCTGACTGCACTAAGTGAGGCGCAATCTGGCTGAGGTGGAGTCGGCTCTCCGTCGCGTGTGGCATACGCCATTATGCTATCCGCTCTGTGTCAAGCGATAGAGCTCTTCGGACTGCGCCGTGGCGTCCGTTTCGGTCATCGTGGCACGGAGCCAGCGCACCTCGCCCTCGGCGCGCCGGGCAGCCTCTTTGCGGCTTGCATAGCAGGCGGAATCGTTGCTGAAGCGAACGCGGGCGTGCAGGCCCCGCTGGCCAACAGTACGCAACAGGTGCGGGCCGAAGACGTCGTCGCCGTAATAAGCCAGATCCTGCTCCGGTGCGCTCTGGCTTGTGTAGGCGATCGCGGCCGCGGTGATCACGGCACCGCTGCGTACTGCTGGTTCAAAGTAGGGCGAGTGGAAGGGAAGTAGCGCCGCGCCATCACTGCTGGTGCCCTCCGGGAATAGCACGACCGGGAGCCCCGCGGCGAGCGCCTCCTCCATCTGCGCGCTCGCGTTCTGGCGCTCTGGCCGGCGATCCCGATCCACGTAGATTGTGCCCGCCATGGTAGCGAGTGGACCGAAGACCGGCCAGGACGCCACCTCCCGCTTCGAGACGAACACTGCCGGGAGCAGGGATGCGTAGACGAGCACGTCGAGATAGCTCAGGTGGTTTGAAACCAGCAGTCCTGCAGCGGGGAGCGGACCGTCCGCCGTGACCCGGACACCGATGCGACGGAGAATGCGGCAGGCGGCATATTGCAGCCAGAGTGCGCGCTGCTCACGCGTGGTCACGCCACGGAGTTGGTAGGCGGCCGTGATCTCGACCAGTGTCGCTGCGAACACAGATGCACGCACCATTGAGCGCGCGGGGCTCGCTATTGCCGGCATAGGAAGCGCATACGAGCGACCGGTGGCAGCTGCTCCATATCCTGCAGAGTGAGAAAGTCGATGGTGCCGAAGCTCTGGTCCCACGCCGGCTCACTGCAAATGCGCGAACCGACAGCGAGATAGGTGCGCAACAATTTGGGGACGCGCGCTTCGCTCACGGCGTGGTCGCCTTCCGGCAGTGGCAGGTCATAGGCCGGCGTGGGCCGGGTGCGCCATGCGGGCTCCGCGAGGAAGGGCAGCAATTGGTGGTAGAGAGCCCATCCCGTCGCTGCATCCTGCGAGGTCACCGAGGAGCAGCCGATCAGATAGCGGTAGCCGTGGTGGACAGCGTACTGCGCGATACCCCGCCAAAGCAGTGTGAGCACTTCACTGGAGCGGTGCTCGGCGTGGATGCATGCGCGGCCTAACTCGAGAATCTGCGACCGCATCGGTTCGTAGGGAGTGAAGTCGAACTCGCGTGCGCTGTAGTAGCCACGATGCTCTTGGGCTGTCGCGCCACTCTGCATTCTGTACGTGCCGACCACGCGGCCGGTCGCCTTCTCTTCGACCAAGAGATGCTCGCAGGCTGGATCGAACTCGTCCTGATCCACGCCGTTTGCGTAGGAGGCGGCCAGGCCCTCTCCCAGTTCGAGATTGAACACTCGGAAGCGCAACTGGCAGGCGCCTAGTCGCTCCGCGGGTGTATCGGCCAGACGAAGCCGATAGCGGTTCAGATCACAACCAACCCAGTCCGGCTGGCGGCCCAGGTTGCGTGGCCGCTCGAGCAGCAGCGTCCTGTCCAGTACGGGAGCATGCGTGGCGGCGTGCCGAGGCAAGCCAGTGGACGGCTCTGCAATCTGTGTGGAGTTCACGCCCCCATGCTTGCGGGCTTCATCGAGAACTGTGCAAAAGCAGCGTGAACATCCCATGACAGGGATGCATCTTTTGGTGCACGACATTCGCACTGGCACCACACACTGGCTCCTGACGAGGAGCCTGGCCAACGGCACGTCGGCAACTGTGGCCTATCATTCTCCTGTCCTGGGATGACCAACTTTTCGCAATCGCAAGGAGCCGCACATGTCTTCGCCGTCTACGTCTCTCGTTGATCTGGAAGCCTGGAAGTCCCTCGAGCAGCACGCAGGGCAGATGGCTTCCACCACGCTGCGTCAGCTCTTCGATCAGGACGCAAAGCGTGGCACGCGATTCAACGCCGAAGCCGCCGGTCTCTATCTCGATTACTCGAAGAACCGCATCACCGACGAGACTCTGCGCCTGCTGTTCGCGCTTGCGCAGCAGCGCAACCTGAAGCAGCGCATCGAGGCGATGTTTACCGGCGAGAAGATCAACATCACGGAGAACCGCGCCGTGCTGCACGTTGCACTGCGCGCGCCGAAGGGCGAATCGATCAAGGTAGACGGCGAAGATGTCGTACCGCAGGTGCACCAGGTGCTCGACAAGATGAGCGGCTTCGCGGACCGCGTACGCAGCGGCGCATGGAAGGGGCACACCGGCAAACGCATTCGCAACGTCGTGAACATCGGAATCGGCGGCTCGGATCTGGGCCCGGTAATGGCGTACGAGGCGCTCCGCCACTACTCGCAGCGTGACCTCACCTTCCGCTTCGTCTCAAACGTGGACGGGACCGACTTCGTGGAAGCCGTTCGCGATCTCAGCGCAGACGAGACGCTCTTCCTGGTCGCATCGAAAACCTTCACCACGCTCGAGACCATGGCCAACGCGCAAGCTGCGCGCCAGTGGATGCTACGTGCCCTTGGTGGTGACGAATCGGCGATCGCAAAGCATTTCGTCGCAATCTCGACCAACGCCAAGGAGGTCGCGAAGTTCGGCATCGACACCGAAAACATGTTCGGTTTCTGGGACTGGGTCGGGGGCCGCTACTCAATGGATTCGGCGATTGGCCTCTCGACGATGCTCGCGATCGGTCCGGAGCACTTCCGCGCCATGCTGAGCGGCTTCCACGCCATGGATGTGCACTTCCGCACGGCGCCGCTGGAGAAGAATCTGCCCGTGCTGATGGGGCTGCTCACGGTCTGGTACACGGACTTTTTCGACGCGCAGACAGTGGCTGTGCTGCCCTACGAGCAGTATTTGAAGCGCTTCCCGGCCTATCTACAGCAGCTGACGATGGAGAGCAACGGCAAGCACGTCACGCTCGACGGCACGCGTGTCGAGACCGAGACCGGCCCGGTCTACTGGGGAGAGCCCGGCACCAATGGGCAGCACTCGTTTTATCAGCTCATCCACCAGGGCACCCGGCTCATCCCTTGCGATTTCCTCGGCTTCTATCGCACGCTGAATCCGTTGGGAAATCAGCACGACATGCTGATGGCCAACGTGTTCGCACAGGCGGAGGCGCTGGCCTTCGGTAAGACTGCCGAGCAGGTCAAGGCAGAGGGAACCGCCGAGTGGTTGGTCCCGCACCGCGTCTTCGAGGGGAACCGTCCGTCGAACACCATCCTGGCCGAGCGGCTCACCCCCGAAATTCTCGGCACCCTGGTCGCGCTTTATGAGCACTCTGTCTTTACCCAGGGCGTGATCTGGAACATCGACTCCTTCGACCAGTGGGGTGTCGAACTAGGCAAGGTGCTGGCGCAGAAGATCATCGGCGAGCTGTCCAGCCCGACCGAGCCGGCTCTGGCGCACGACAGCTCGACCAGCAACCTGATACGCCTCTACCGGAGCCACAAGGGGTAACCAAGCTGGATCAGCGGGCTGGCCCGAGCCGCGGTTCTGCCCCGGTTGCGGTATTGCCACCTGCCCGCTCCCGGGCGGAGGCTGACCTATACCGAAACCGCTCAGGAGACGCAACTCTTTTCCTGCTCGCGTGTCTGTGTAAGCGGATGCCGCCACAGCAATGCGCCAGAAGCAGCCGTACGGCACCGCACGCACACCAGAGAACAGAAAAGGGGCAAACAGAACCCTATGGCTTCCCACAGCAGCACGCATTTCGTTCGCGGTGCAGTCTCTGCCCGGCTGACGCTCGCTCTCACCCTTGGTCTCACGAGCGCCGCCGCATGGCTTGCGCCTCCGGCCTCCTTTGCCGAGAAAGCCTCCGTCCGCACTGACGCTGCGATTCAGTCCGACGTACTGAAGGCGCTCGCCACCTATCCGGAGATCAGCAGCGAACACATCACGGCGACCACTCGAGACGGCATTGTGACCCTGGCGGGAACAGCGTCGAACGAGACTGCGAAGAACCAGGCACAGGTCGTGGCTGCGACCGTGAACGGCGTGCGGTCAGTGGTGAATGACGTGAGGGCGGCGGCCGGCTCCCAGGAGACCGTCTCCAACGCTGGCGAGACATCCCCTATCGGCGAGATCCACCAGGCGCAGTCGAGCGATCCAGATGGGCAGCAGGTTCCGTACACCCCGCAGCCGACATCGAACCAGCCATCCCAGCCTGACCCGGGCGGCAGCGGTAACTGGGGACAGGCGGGTCCGCCGCCCGACGCAGAGAACGGCCAAATTCCGCAGCGTCCGCAGCAAGGCGCCTCGGACAGCCAGTATCCGATGCAGGATCCCGGTCAGGATGATGCGCCGCCGCAGGCGCAACAGCCTCCTCGGGCACAGCAGCCCGCGGACCGGCCGCCCTACAGCGGCGGCGGCGCGCCCGGTCAGCCCGCATCGGGATATCCGTCCGGCTATCCGTCCCGTCCGGCGCAGGGTGGTTACCCGAGCGATCCGTACGGACGCCAGCGGCAGCCCGCGTATCGCCCGCAGCTTGCGAGCATGCCGCTGACAGTGCCGGAGCACACGCTGATCTCGATCCGTACCTCTGAACCGCTCGACAGCCGCGGCCTGCAGGAGGGCTCGACATTCCAGGCGACGCTTGCCCAGGATATCTATCAGGGCGCTTACCTCGCCGTTCCGCGCGGCGCAGTCCTGCATGGACGCGTGGTTGGCGTAAAGCGGCCAGGCTCGTTCAGTGGGGGAGCCGGCTTCGCGCTGCAGATCGTGTCGCTTGACCTTGGCGGACAGCAGTATCCGGTCGCCACCGACACCTTCGCGTCGGACACGCATGGGAAAGGCGGCTACACCACCGCAAACACGATCGGTGTGGGCGCCATTGGCGCGATCGTCGGCGCTGCCGCGGGCGGAGGTCCGGGCGCCGCGATTGGTGCCGTTGCGGGTGGTGTGGCTGGACTGGGTGTTTCGGCGGCCAGCGGCGATCCTCGGGCGGTGATGCCGCCGGAGACGCTGCTGACCTTTCATCTGCGCCAGCCTCTGACAGTCAATCCGGTGAGCTACGGTGAGGTCGAGCGTCTTCAGGCCTCAGCTACACCCCGGCAGCCGATCCCCATGCGGCATCGGCCCGTCTATCCGTACGGTTACCCGCCACCGGCACCACCACCGGCGTATCCCTACGGACCCTACGGTTACCCCTACCCTTATCGCTACTGGTATGGGCGGTGAGCACATAACCCTGTTCGGGGTGCGATAGAATCGTAGCGAATCGGAACGAGGGTGAGCCGTATCGTCACGCCTGGCGTGGCCACCCTGCGTGTCCCTCCCTAAAGGTCCTCATCGCTTCATGATTCGTTTCCTGCAAAAAGACTCGCGCCTGATCAAGGGCATTTTCATCGTCATCATCGGTCTCGCTTGCGTCACGATGGTGATCACACTGGTGCCGGGCATCTTCGCCGACCAGGCTTCGAGTTCCGACACCTATGCGACCGTGAAGCCTGCGGGCTACCTCGGACGCATCTTCGGCAGCTCACGCGACATCTCGAATCGCGAAGTCACCGTCGTGGCCGGCCGGATTGCCGAGCAGCGTCACTACCCGGAGCAGGCCATCCCGTTCCTGATGCCGCAGGCCGGGCAGGCGCTGATCCAGCGCGAGATCCTGCTGCAACAAGCCGATGCGATGGGTCTGAAGGCGTCTCCCGATGACATTCGTCGCGAACTGCGCGAGGGTCCCTGGGCGCAGTACCTGTTCCCCAATGGCCAGTTCGTCGGCAAGGATCGTTACGCTGATTTCACGGATCGCCTGCACCTCTCGACCGCAGATTTCGAGCGTCAGATCGGCAACGAGCTCGAGATCAATCGGCTTGAGGCGCTTATCACCGGAGGCATGCTCGTCTCTGACAAGGAGGTCGAGGCCAGCTATCAACGGCAGAACACGAAGGTCAGGTTCGACTACGCCGTTCTGAACGGTGAAGACCTGCGCAAGCAGATCAATCCTTCGGATGCCGACCTCCACAAGTTCTTCGAGCAGAATGCAGCGCGCTACAAGGACGCAGACCCCGAGACGCGCAAAATCAGCTATCTCTCGTTCACCCCTGAGCAGGTGCCCGGCGGCATGCCGCAGGTCTCCGATCAGCAGGCCCAGCAGTACTACCAGCAGCACCTGAAGGACTATCAGGTGCCCGAGCAGGCCAAGGTTCGCCACATCCTCATCTCCGTCCCGCGTGGTGCAGACGCGAAGGCGGATGCAGCCGCCAAGGAAAAGGCCGAGGACGTGCTGAAGCAATTGCGCGCAGGCGGCGACTTCGCCTCGCTGGCCAAGAAGTACTCGGATGACCCGGGCTCGAAGGAGCAGGGTGGCGAGCTTGGCATGCTGCAGCACGGCGTCACCGTGCCCGAGTTCGACAAGGTCTCCTTTGCGCAGTCTCCCGGGCAGATCTCCGAGCCGGTGAAGACGCAGTTCGGCTATCACATCATCCAGACGGAAGAGAAACAGACTGCCCACACCAAGCCCTTCGACGAAGTGAAGGGGAACATCCTAGCCACGCTGGTGCGCGATCGCCAGGCACAGGCTGCGCAGGCATTTGCGACATCCCTTGCAAACGAAGCCAAAAAGGACGGGCTGGAGAAGACCGCCGGGGCGCATCATCTACAGGTGACGAGCACGGACTACATAGCGCAGGGCGCGATCGTGCCCGGCGTGGCGGATAGCACGAAGCTGGTCAGCGATGCATTCGCCGCCAAGAAGGGCGGCGCGCCGGCTGTCGCCACTACGGGTGAGGGCTATGCGGTGTACCAGGTCGCGGATGTCCACCCCGCGCACGCACCCACCTTCGACGAGTACAAGGCTCACCTGCTCCAGGACTTCCGTGAACAGCAGCTCCCGGGTCTGCTGGCTGCGAAGACCAGCGCTCTTGCGGCCGAGGCGAAGAAGACTGGCGATCTGAAGGAAGCGGCGAAATCAGTTGGTGCGACCGTAAAGAGTACGGATCTGGTCGGACGTGATGGCCAGGTGCCGGATCTGGGTCAGATCGGCCAGATCGCTCCGCAGCTCTTCGATCTGAGCGATGGGCAGATCTCGAACTCAATCAATACAGGCCGCAACGGCATCGTCGCGAAGATCACCGGGAAGCAGCAGCCCACCCCCGAAGACATTGCGAAAAGCCTGCCAAAGGCGCGTCAGCAGATGGTCGAGCAGCGCCGCGAGGAGATGTTTGCGGTTTACGTCAGCTCGCTCACCAACCAGTACGAAAAGTCCGGCCGCGTGCGCATGAACAAGAAGGCACAGCAGCAACAGAGCGTTCTCGGCTAAACGGCTCTTCTTTCACATCTCCGGCAACTCGGCCCGCACTCGCAGGAATCACCTTCGATGCGGGCCTTTGTTTCTCTACTCAAGATTGGACTCTTCTGCCGATGCCGCTTGATCGTTCCTCCGGAGTGCTGCTTCACATTTCCTCTCTCGACTCGGCAGGCGGCATCGGTGACTTCGGTCCCGCTGCGTATGCCTTCGCTGATTTCCTCCAAGCAGGCAAACAGCGACTATGGCAGGTGCTACCGCTGAACCCGGTGGGGTACGGCAGCTCGCCCTACTCGTCCATTTCGGCGTTCGCTGGCAATCCGTTCTTTATCTCCTTCGAACTGCTTGTTGCGGATGGCTGGGTATTGCCCGAGGAGCTCGAGCAATACGTCGCCGAGACAGGCACTCATCCTGAACGCGTCGCCTTCGAAGAGGTGCGTGTGGCCAAAATGCCGCTGCTCGAACGGGCCGCAACCCGCTTCCTGGCCAGGCGAACCACGGCTGCTCAGGCCGAGTACGAGGCGTTTTGCGCGGCGAACGCGTCCTGGCTTGAGGACTACGTTCTTTTCAATGTGCTGCGCCGGGAGTACGCCTCGGCCGCCTGGACCACCTGGCCCGAAGAGATTGCGCGCCGTGAGCCCTCTGCGCTGGCAGGGCTGCGGGAGCGGCTCGCGGACGCACTCGCGATCGAGCGCGTGCTGCAGTTCTTCTTTGAGCAGCAGTGGCAGGCGCTGCGCCGCTACTGCCTGGCACGCGATATCCGCGTCGTCGGCGATGTTGCGATCTTCGTGTCATTCGACAGTGCGGACGTTTGGACCAATCCAGAAATCTTCGAGCTGCGCGACGATCTTTCGCCGATTCGGGTCGCGGGTGTTCCGCCGGACTACTTCAGCGCGACGGGTCAGCGCTGGGGCAATCCGTTGTATCGGTGGGACCTGTTAACCGAGCGGCAGTTTGACTGGTGGGTGGAGCGCATCCGCCGTGCTCACGCCATGTACGACATCATCCGGCTCGACCATTTCCGCGGCTTCGAGGCGTACTGGTCCATCCCTGCGGAAGAAGAGACGGCGGTGCGCGGCGAGTGGGTGAAGGCCCCGGGCGCGGAGCTATTCGCGCGGCTCGACCAGGCGCTGGGCCCCATCCCGTTCATCGCTGAGGACCTGGGCTTGATCACGCCAGAGGTCGACGCCCTTCGCCAGCAGTTCGGCTACCCGGGCATGCGCATTTTGCAGTTCGGTTTCGGCAATCGCGGCGCGCATAATTACCTCCCGCATCGTTTCGAGCCAAACACTGTGGTCTACACCGGGACGCATGACAACAACACAACCGCAGGCTGGTGGGCCGATGGCGCGCTCGAGGAGGAGAAGCGGTGGGTTCGCGTCTTTACCGGTGCCGGGGAGAGCGACTCTATTGTGTGGCCGCTGATCCGCGCCGCTGCAGAATCCGTCGCGGACACCTGCATCTTCCCGCTGCAAGATGTGCTCGAGCTCGGGTCGGAGGCGCGCATGAATACGCCAGCGGAAGCCAACGACAACTGGAGTTGGCGCGTGACGAGGGGCGCGATTCGCAAAGAGCACGCGGAACGCCTGGCTGCATTGACCGAGCTGACCGATCGCGACGGCGTGCTGCCTGCTTAACTCGCCGTCGTCGCCCTTCCCTCATCCGCCAGCACCGCCACCGGGTAGTTCGCGAACAGCGTCGATAACGACAGTTCGCCTGTGACCTCGACCGTCTCGCCGGTGAAGATGTTGCGATAACGCCCGTGCAGGTTTTCTGGGACCGTGACAGTCCAGTCGCGCCACGCCCTACCGAGCGGCAGGGAGACGTCTCCGCGCATCAGGGAGCAGGCGAAGCGCGGTACTGCCGCGAGGATGCGTGCCTGGTCGAGCTGTCGTGCGTGCGCAATCAGGTGCGGCTCCGCCGAGCCCTCCGCAACCAGTGGCACGTAGGTGCCGCGCCGGAACAGCCCATGCTGTGTCTGACGCAGGCGGAGCACCTGCGCAGTCGTCCAGAGCTTGATCGCGCCCTCACTCAGATCCGCTGTGACGGCGCGGGCCACTGCTGCAGGCCCTTCCTGCGCCGCCATCTCGTCCAGTTGGGCCAGCAGGCGATCGCGCAATGTGTAATCGACGGGGCGACGATTATCCGGATCCACCAGGCTCAGATCCCACAGCTCCGTACCTTGATAAAAGTCTGGCACCCCCGGGCTGGTCGCCTTCAGCACCACCTGCGCGATAGAGTTCACGCCGCCGAAGAAGCGCACCTGGGGCAGGAGCCGATTCAGCGTCTGCACGAAGGCGGTCTCGCGCCCTTGCGCATCCGGTAGCAGGATGCGTGCGAGAAACCCGTGCACCGCCTCCACGTACTCGGCATCAGGATTGACCCAGCTCAGGTTGACCTTTGCCTCGCTGAGCGCCTTGGTGGCGTACTGCTGCAGGCGCTCGAGCAGCGACTCGCGGCAGCCGGGCTCATCCGCGCGCCACGGCCACGCCCCGACAATCGTCTGATAGAGCAGGTACTCTTCGTTCGCATCCGGAGCCACGCGTCCATCCGGAAGTGTTTGCTTAAGGGTTGCATTGACGCGCTGCCAGCGTCGAATGGCAGCAGCCCACTGGTCGGGGATTTCGGAGAGAACATTCAGCCGGTTGCGGACGTCCTCGCTGCGCTTGGTGTCATGTGTCGAAGTGGTGAGCATCGAGTCAGGTGACACCTCCAGCCGCTCCTGGTTGCTGGCGTGCCATAGGTCGAGGGGGATACCGAATGACTTAGTATCGCCGCCCACCTCGTTCGAGGAGAGAAAGCGGGTGTAGACGTAGAAGGTGGTGTCCTCGACGCCCTTAGCCATCACCGGTCCGGTGAGTTGCTGGAATTTGAGTGCGAAGTGGAGTTGCTGCGGATCGAGATTGCGTGAGCCATCGCTGCGTTGATTGCGCCGCAGCAGCAGCATGTCGCGAAGAAAGTCGAAGGCGGATGCGTCCACGTCAGGGTTGCGCCGTTTGGCCTGCCGTATCGCGGACATGATGAAGGCGATATCCCGTTCCGGGTAGGTGCCGCGCTCATCGATGTACGTGCGGTAGACGGGGAAGCAGGCGATCGTCTCGCGAAGCACGGCTTCGAGAATGTTGTCAGTGAAATCGCGCGCGTGGCGGTCCGCAGCGGCGATCTTGCTCAGCATGTTGGTGAGCACGTGCACCTCGCTGGCGAGTGAATTCTGCATCACTTGCAGCTTCGAGCGGTAGATCACCTCGTCCGGATTCATGGGCCGGCCCAGCACGCGCTCATACAGCCGATCGAAGGCCTTTGCGTTCTCGCGCTGGATGAAGATGTTATTCGCGAAGTAGACGAAGTCGTAGCCGGACGTGCCATGCACCGGCCACTCGCGCGGCATGTACTCACGCGGTTCGAGGATCTTTTCGACGACGACATACAAGGGACCGTGCGAGGCAGTCCAGTCGTAACCGCGCACCTTGTCGAGCACCACCCGCTCAATCCCGGTGGCCGCCGTGTCCCCACTCGCTTGCGGGCCTGCGCATTGGCTTGCCAGGTAAAGCAGTTGCAGCCGGATCAGGTACTGGCGCGGATTGAACATGCCATCGCAGTGATCGATGCGCAGCCCGGTGACCTGCTGGCGCGCAAGCAGATCGCGGATCAGGCAGTGCGTGTCCGCAAAGACCTCAGGCGTCTCCATGCGCAGGCCAACCAGATCGTTGACGTCGAAGAAGCGGCGGTAATTGATCTCCTCCGCAGAGGTGCGCCAGTAGGCCAACCGATAGGGCTGCACGTTCAAGAACTCATCGAGGGCGTCGAAGCTGTGCGGATCGCCGGAGACACCGTTCAGACGCGCGAGCGCCGCATCAATACTTGGCCGCACGCGTTCGTCCTGCAGTGTCTCCCGCAGACGCGGCATCAGTCGTCCAAGTTGCTCCTGGCGCTGCTCCTGCAATGTCGGGTCGGTGGTCTCGTGCGGGGGCACGTGCGTCAGCTCGCGGAGCAGGTCTGCCAATTCGTGCGGCATCCCTTCCACCTCCTGCTCGCTTGGCAGCGTTCCGATGGGGCGCCGGAAGAAGATCATCGGGACGGAGCGCGGTGCCACGGGCATGCGGTGTTCGAAGTACGTGACGAAGAATCGGCCCTGATCGAAGGTGACCTGGATATGCTTTGCTTCGAGATCCTCGCCGTACTGATTGCCCAGGATCGGCAAGAGCAGCTTGTGGCGCATCTCGTGCTTGAGGGGTGTCCAGTCGATGTCGAAGTAGCTCGAATAGCGGGAGGCGTGACCATTCTGGAGCACGTCCTGCCACCAGACTGCGTCGCCGCCGATGCCCATGTGGTTGGGCACGATATCGAGCAGCAGCCCCATGCCGTGGTCCCGCAGCGCGTTGGCCAGGATGTCGAAGCGGGGGCGGCCGCCCAGTTCCGGGTTGAGGCGATCATGGCGCGCCACATCGTAACCGTGTGTGCTCCCGGGCCGCGCTTCGAAGATGGGGGAGGCATAAAAATCGCCCATTCCCAGGCGCTGCAGGTACGGCAGAATGGCGGTCGCCTGGTCGAACGTGAAGTCCTTGTGCATCTGGGCCCGGTAGGTGGCCACCGGGACGCGGACCTCGGTTCGGAGCAGGGAAGGGATGCAGTCGAGGTTCATGGGAGTATCCACTCTGCCTTCTGAACGGAGCTCTTCTCCGGGTGCGCAACCATGCCACCTGAGTGTGAGAACCAGGATCCGGAGGGTCAACGGCTGTGAGGCTTCCGCGGGAACCTTCGGTTGCTTGCGCTGCCGGTACAACTGAACGCTACTTTACGAACCACCGTCCGGCACTGGACAATGTGATCAGGAGAACAGAACCGATGCCCCTGTCTGGCGAAGCGATTCGCATGATGAATTATGTTGACGATGTTGCGACCACCATGCGACGCCTGCTGGCGACGGCTCCGATGCTGACGCCGGAAGAGCGGAAGCGGGTCAGTGATTACCTGCGCGTGAGTTCGCCCAATGCGCAGGAAGTACTGACATCACTGGATAAGAAGTAGTCCTCAGCGAAATGACAAGGGGATGTGGGCCAGCCAGTTCCGGCCCGCTCTCCTGGTATTTCATTTCCACACCGAGTACGGAACCGCTACCCGGGCGCGTGCGTATCCCTTCCTGACACCATGCGTGGGCTCAGAGACATCTTCGGACAAGTGCTGGACGCGATTCTGGCGCATAAGGTTCGCTCGTTTCTGACGATGTTCGGCATCGCCTGGGGCGTCGGCTCGTTGCTGCTGCTGATCGGACTCGGCGAAGGCTTTCGCTCCGGACAACGACGTGGGATGGCGACCCTCGGCGAAGATGTCATTTTCCTCTCCGGCGGCACCATCCCCGCCGTTCCCAGCCAGCACACTGGCATGCGCCCGTACCACGTCACCCTCTCCGATGCGCAGGCTATGCGTTTGCTGCCGTCCGTTCGCAATGCAACAGCGATCGTCGAGAGCGAGACCATCCAGCAGGTGTCGCAATACGCCACCACGGGCGGTACGGTTCAGGGCATTGACCCCGAATACTCGAAGATCCGCACGCTGCCACTCGCGGAGGGTCGAATGATCGATGCCTCCGATCTGCGCGATCGTCGGCACGTGGCAATGCTCGGGCAGAAGACGTCGCAGCTCCTGTTTTCCGGGCGGCCTGCCGTCGGCGAGTGGATACTGCTGAACGGATCGCGCTTTCAGGTCATCGGCGTGACTGCGAAGCATGGGCGAGGCAACGACACTGGCGTCAATCAGCAGTGCTACATCCCGCTCAGCACGATGATGGAGATGTTTCCGATCAAGGGTGAGAACCTGCCGCAAGACGCGCTTAGCAGCATCCAGTACCAGCCGCGCACCCATGGCGCAAATGAGCAGGCCGTGGCGGACGTGCACAAAGTCATTGCAGCCCGGCACAACTTCGACTGGCACGACAAGGATGCGTTTGACGAGTGGGACTCCATCCACAGTCAGCGCATGGTGGACAAGATCTTCGACGCGATGGACATCTTCCTTGGCAGCGTCGGGGTAGTGACGCTTGCGCTCGGTGCGATCGGGATCGTCAACATCATGCTGGTCTCCGTCTCGGAACGCACGCGCGAGATCGGTCTGAGAAAGGCGCTTGGCGCGACCAACCGCAGCGTCGAGGTGCAGTTCCTGCTGGAAGGGCTGCTGCTGACGGGAATCAGCGGCCTTATCGGGATTGCTGGCGCCGCTGCGCTCATGTTCCTGATGCAGGCGACGGTCGGCAGCAATATGCAAGGCTTCGATCCACCGCGGCTGGTGCCCTGGTCTGCGGCGTTGGCAGTCAGCGCGCTCACGGCCTGTGGCATCATCGCCGGACTCGTGCCGGCCAGCCGGGCGGCACGGCTTGAGCCCGTGGAAGCACTGAGACGGGAGTAGCGCCATGATCACGGATATCTTTCGGCAGTCGATCGATGCCATGCGGCACAACGGTCGACGCACCATGATCACGATCGCGGGCATGGCCTGGGGCATCGCCACCGTGGTGCTCCTGCTTGCGTACGGAGCGGGCTTCAGCCGCGCCATTGAGGCCATCTTCTCGCAGTGGGGTATCAACACCATCGGGGTCTTTCCCGGCACGACCAGCGAACAGGCGGGCGGCAAGAAGGCAGGCGTGCCGGTGCGGTTCACGCAGGACGACATCGATCGCATTTCCGCGTCGGTGCCGGGGCTCGAGTCGGTCAACAGCACAATCGAGAAGGACAATGTCCCCATCCAGAACGATCTGCATACCTACAACTGGCATGTGGAGGGCAGTCAGCCTGGCATCGCCGACGCGCTCAACTACGCTGTCGTCAAGGGGCGCTTCTACACCGAGCAGGACAATCAGGAGCGCGGACACGTGGCGGTGCTGGGCTCGGAGGCTGCGACCAAGCTCTTTTCCGGCATCTGGCCCATCGGTCAGCACATCCGGGTCGGCGGCATCAGCTTCACCGTCATCGGTGTGCTGAAGCCGAAGATGACCGAGGGTGAAAACAACGTAAATCGCATCGTTCATGTCCCGTTCAAGACCATGGGCGACTTGAAGGACATGAAGTATCTGGACGGCATCTGGCTTACATACCACGGCGATCACATGGCGGTGGAGCAGGCCCTCCGGAACACCCTGGGCGCGGCGCATGGCTTCCGCCCAAGTGATCGCAACGCTATCTACGTCGCCAACCTGATGGAGCAACTGTCCCAATTTCGAATTATCGAGGCGGCGCTCGAGGTGCTGATGGCATTCATCGGTTCGCTTACGCTCGGCATTGCCGGCATCGGCCTGATGAACATCATGTTGGTCAGCGTGCAGCAGAGGACACGCGAGATTGGTGTCGAGAAGGCGTTAGGCGCGCAGCGTGGTCACATCCTGGTGCAGTTTCTTTCCGAGGCGCTGGTCATCTCGGCCACGGGCGGACTGCTCGGCATGTTGCTCGCCTACGCGGTGGCCCTGGGTGTCGGTCGCATCACCTTTTACAGCGCAGTCGCGGAGAATGCGAGCGATGCTGACATCCGCCTCCTGATCTCACCCCTCATTGTTGCTGTCTCGACCGGCATCCTTATCGTCGTCGGGCTGGTCAGCGGGATGGTGCCCGCCGTAAGGGCGGCGAATCTCGATCCCATCGAGGCGTTGCGCTACGAGTAATGGCCTCGAGAGCAGGAGCCTCGGCCAGACTGACTGATCCTGAATCACCCGCTACCGATCTGCCACTGCTCTGGTGCATGGTGTCAGGAGCGTAAACGCCAGCATGTCCTTCATGCCGGGACCGTTGGTCACATAGTAGAGACGGGTGGCCACCGCTTCCCTTCGCCGGGAGCGGATGTGAGCAGAGTGGAGCCCACATGCGGACAGAAGCTGTTGAATAGGAGCCGGGATCGGTTGTCAGCTACGGAGCTCCGCCCAGTTGGCTTTGAAACGGCCTTTCCGGCGTAAGGGCAACCACTGCTACCCTAGCGAGCAGGATGCCCGCACGAGACAGTTCCGCCAGTCCGCTGTTCTTCCTGTCAGCGGGCGAGGCCTCGGGTGAGCACTACGCTGTCGGGCTGATGGAGGCTCTCCGTCGCCGCGCGCCGGAAAGCCGCTTCTTCGGCCTCGGCGGCGGACGCATGGTGGAGTTGGGCTTCCGCCCCATCGTGCGCTCCGAAACGGTGGCCCACATGGGCATCACCGAGGTGGTCCGGCATGCGCCATTCATCTACCGGCAGTTTCAGCGGCTGAAACGAGCGATTCGCGCGGAACGGCCGACCCTCGCCGTCTTGATCGACTTCCCTGACGTGAACCTCCGGCTGGCTCAGCACCTGCACCGGCACGGCATCCCGGTGGTCTACTTCGTGTCGCCTCAGCTCTGGGCCTGGAAGAAGCGGCGCATCCGGCGTGTCCAGCGCTTTGTGGACCGCATGCTCGTCATCTTTCCCTTCGAAGAGACGTTCTATCGCGAGAGGGGAGTGGACGTGACCTTTGTCGGCCATCCTCTGGTGGATGTTGACCGCCCGGAGATCTCGCGCGAGGCATTCGCTCGCCAACACGCGCTCGATGCGTCAAAACCGTGGGTAGCCCTCCTGCCCGGCAGCCGGCCGCGCGAGGTCGAGCTCAATTTACCAGCCATGCTCGAAACCATGCGGGCGCTGGGCGACGGGTACGAATACGTCCTCCCGGTAGCGCCGACGATTGAACGTAAACAACTGCTCGCCTTGTTGCCGGACGCCGGACCTGGGCCTGTGCTGGTCGACGATGCGCGCGCTGCGCTCAGTCACGCCCGCGCATCGGTTGTCGCCAGCGGGACGGCGACGGTCGAAGCAGCGCTGATCGGCAATCCGTTCGTCGTGGTCTATCGCTTATCGGCGTTGAGCTATGCTATCGCCCGTCGTGTTGTGACCGTGCCGCATGTCGCCATGGTGAACCTGATCGCGGACCGTCGTGTTGTACCTGAGCTCATCCAGGATGCGTTCACGCCCGCGGCCGTACTGGATGCGCTTCGACCGCTGCTCGACGATGGGACGCCCCGGGAGAGCATGATCGAAGATTTGAAAGAAGTGCGTGAGCGACTGCAGGGAAGCGCCACTCAGACAACAAGCCGGGCAGTCGATCGCGTGGCAGACATCTGCATGGAGCTGCTTTCGACATCCAAGCCAAACGAGCTATCAGGGCCATTTGTTGCAACGGACACCAAGCAGGACGTCACACGGGCCAGCACCTATCAAGCATGATCCAGGCAAGCATGAAGACCATTCATCGACTCTTTACGGGCAGTGCACGACTCCTGCTCACACTCTTGCTGCTCACGGCTGCCGGCGCGCAGGCGCAGCAGATTTCCAACAAGCCGCTGCTCGACATCACCGGCTATGTCATCGACCTCACGGTGCAGCCCGCCACGCACCAGATGCATGCGACTGCACGAGTCAGCTTCACGGCGCTTGACGCGGTTCCTGTGGCTAGTTTCGAGCTGCACTCGGCGTTGAATGTCACCAAGGTCTCGGACGCCAGGAACCACGCCCTCACGGCAGAGCGCGGCCAGGCGTCCACACTGCGCATCACGCCGGAGACGCCGCTGGCGAAAGGCGACAAGGCGGAGTGGACCTTTCAGTACGACGGCACGCTCGAGAACGGCGAAGGCTCGCCCGTGGAGGGCCTGAAGCTCGCATCGCTCGATGATCCGGTCAGCTACTTGCTCTACGCAGCACGCTGGTTCCCGATGACCGGCTACCTCACGGATCGCTTCACGGCCGACATCACCGTCCATGCGCCTAGCGGCTACAAGGTGCTCGGTTCGGGTTCCACCGGCGCTCCCGCGATGGATCGCAAGGCCGGCCGAGAGGGCATGGTCTGGCAGTTCAACTGGGATCGTCCGGGATTTCCGGGAACGATCGTTCTCGGCAAGTACAAGGAGCCGACTGCCGTGATGGGCGCGGCGAACGTGAAGGTCTACACCACGCCGGCGCACGATGCGTCCGCGCAGCAGTATGCCCAGACAGCGAACCGTGAGTTCGATTTCTTCTCCGGCACCTTCGGACCGGCAGAGTCGGCGCGGCTCAACGTGATCGAGATTCCCGACGACACAGTCCCCTCGTACTGGGCGCCAGAGATGGCGCTCATCTCTGGTGCGCGCATCGCGGACCGCACGAATTACCGCCTGCTGGCAAACACGATTGCGCGGCAGTGGTGGAGTTCGATGGTCTCGCCGACCACGCTCAATGACGCGTGGATCACGAATGGTATGTCGCGCTACGCCGAGCTGATGTATGTCGAGGACGTGGCAGGCAAGCAGTCGCTCGATCAGGCCGTAGTCGATGTCTCGGCCGGTGCGCTGGCCTACGACACCATCCCGCTGACATCGGCCGGACGCCTGGATACGTTCTCACCCCCGTTTCAATCGATGACGCTCGAGAAGGGCGCCATGGTCTTTCACATGCTCCGCGGTGTGATCGGGGATGACGCGTTCAAGAAGACGCTGACAGCAGTGCTCACCACCCATCGCGACGCAGCCGTCAGTACACGGGAGTTTGAGAAGATCGCCGAGGGCGCAAGCCAGCAGCAACTGCTTCCGTTCTTCACGCAGTGGCTGGACGGCACCGGTGCACCGCAGTTCACTGACAAGTACACCGTCTACCGGCTCGGCGATGGCAGCGGCTTCCGCACCATCGGTGAGATTCAGCAGGACCTCGATCTCTTCCGCATGCCGGTCCGGCTGCAGGTGCAAACAGAGGGCAAGACAGAAGAGAAGCAGGTTGAGGTCTCCGGCACAAACTCGCAATACGTGATCGATACCTTTGGTCTCCCGCGCAAGATCATGATCGATCCGGATAACCAGGTGCTCAAGAACACGCCGGATCTGCAGGTGCGCGTCGCTATCCTGCGCGGGCAGCAGCTCGTCGCGCAGGGGGACACCTCGGGCGCGATTGAGCAGTTCCAGAATGCGCTCAAGGTGAACCCGCAGAGTTCGCTTGCAAACTACCGCATCGGCGAAGTGCTGTTTACGCAGCGCAACTACCAGGCTGCCGCGAACGCCTATCGTGACGCGCTGCGCGGCGACGCCGAGCCGAAGTGGACCGAAGTATGGAGTCATATCCAGATCGGAAAGATTTTCGACGCCACGGGTCAGCGTGATCGCGCTGTCGCCGAGTATCGCCAGGCCGTGCAGACCAACGACAACACGCAGGGCGCGGTGAATGCGGCGCGCCAGTATCTGCAGAAGCCCTACGTTCGCGAGGAAGGCCAGTAGTAGCGGCGCGGAGAAATAAGCGCGGCTTTGACAAGCGATAGCGCTCGTCGGAGACTGGCCTCGCCGGCGCTGTGCGCCGCAGGAGCCAATCTGTGAAGAGTGCATGTACTGTTCTGTCTGCTGTCGTGGTGGCCGGACTTCTCTCGCCGCTCGCATCGTTGTCCGCCCAGATGGGTGGCGCCTCCGGGAAGCCGTTGGCGAGCCCGCCTGCGGATACATCGCAGACCGTCGATGGCAAGACCGTCTCGATCCATTACAACGCCCCCTCGAAGAAGGGCCGCACCGTGTTTGGCGGGCTGGTGCCCTACGACAAGGTGTGGCGGACGGGCGCGAACCCCGCCACCACGCTCAAGACCGCGACCAATCTGAAGATCGGCACAGCAGAGGTGCCTGCCGGGACCTACACGCTCTACACGCTGCCTTCAACCGGCACGTGGAAGCTGATCATCAACAAGCAGACCGGCCAGTGGGGCACGGAATACCACGAAGATCGCGACCTCGCGCGCGTCGACATGACCAAGAAGGCTCTCTCGAGTCCGCAGGAGGTCATGTCGATCACACTTGAGCCCTTCAAAGGCAAGCAGAGCTCGTTGCACGTCCGCTGGGACACGACCGATGTGTCAGTGCCAGTCGTCGCGGAGTAGCTGCCTAGCTGCCGCTACTTCGCATCCACTACGGGCAGCTCGACGAAGCTCGCCTCCTCCGGCGAGTGGTAGACGCGCTGCTCGGCCTTCCTGTAGTCCTCGGGCTTGGCGAAAAGAATGTTGGGCACGAAGGTCTGCGGGTTGCGATCGTAGAGTGGGAACCAGCTTGATTGCACCTGGACCATCACGCGATGTCCGGGCAGAAAGACGTGGTTCGTCGTCGGCAGCTCAAATTTGTAGAGCAGCGGCGTGTTCGCCTGGATCGGCTTTGGGTCGCTGAAGCTCTCGCGATAGCGTCCGCGGAGAATGTCCGCAGCCACCATCAACTGATAGCCGCCCAGGTGGGGGTACTCCGCCACCTCATCCGGGTACACATCGATCAGCTTCACAACCCAATCAGAGTCCGTTCCGCTGGTGGACGCCACGAGGTGCGCGACCGCCTGTCCACTGATCTTCATCGGCTCCCTCAGCGGCTCGGTGCTGTACGAGAGCACATCGGTGCGCCCGGACTGCTCACGCTGGTCGTCGACGAGCCACTGCGACCAGGTCATCTCCCCGGTGTAGCCAACCGGCTGATTCGGCCGCTTGCGGAACGGCACAGGCTTGGCCGGGTCGGAGACATAGCTGTCGAAGGAGGACGCACTCCCTGCAGGCTTTTGAAAGCCGAGCGCGAAGTCTGGCTCCAGGTAGAGCGCTGTCGCCTTGGGCTGGCAGCCGTTCGCGCATCCCGCAGGCCACGACGAGAGCTGACGCCATTCATTCGTGCCTGTTTCGAACGCAGTCACCGTCGGGATCTGCTGCGGAGCGTCCTTCAGGTAGTGCGCCAGAAACGGCGCCAGCACATGCTTGCGGAAATAAAGACCCGTGTCCTGTCCGAAGTGCAGCTCGCCCAGCGTGCTTGCATCTTCGATCTCCTGCCCGTGGTGCCAGGGACCCATCACGAGGAAGAGCTTGTCGTTTCCTGTGTCCTTCGGCTTGACGGCTTTCCACACGGCGATCGCGCCGTAGATGTCCTCCTGGTCCCACAGTGAGTGCACCAGCAGCGTGGGGACGGTCAGCGGCTCCTTTGCGAGCACCTTGTCCATTGCCTGGTCGCTCCAGAAGCTGTCGTACGCCGGATGCGCAGCCAGCTTGTTCCAGAAGCCGATCTGTTCCATGCCGCGCTCTTTGGCGAGTGCGCCCGCGGAACCGGCACGCATGTACTGATCGTAATCGTCGTAGTTGCTTGTGGGCCACAACTCGGTGTTGCCGCGCGTGCCAGTTTGCTCGTAGATATAAGGCAGGTTCTGCTGGCGGAAGGCGCCGTTGTGGAACCAGTCGTCGCCCATCCAGCCGTCAACCATGGGGTTCATCGGAACGGCGACCTTGAGCGCCGGATGCGGATGCACGAGCGCCATTAGAGGTAGAAAACCGTCGTAGGAGATGCCGAGGATGCCGACGCGGCCATTCGACTCGGGCGTGTGCTTCACCAGCCAGTCGATCGTGTCGTACGTGTCGGTCGACTCATCGATCGGGGTCGGGTTCTGCGGCCCATGCAGCGGCCGGTTCATGACGTAGTCGCCCTCCGAACCGTACTTGCCGCGAATGTCCTGCACTACGCGGATGTAACCCCCGTCCACGATGACGTCCACGGCGTTGTCATAGCCCTGCAGGCTCGGCGCGAGGTGTGTGCTGTGCTCGTGCGTGGTCAGCGCATTCGCGTCGTACGGCGTGCGTGTCACCAGGATGGGCGCGTTCTGCGCGCTCTTCGGCAGCAGGATCACCGTATGCAGCTTTACGCCATCGCGCATTGGAATCATCACGTCGCGCCGGTCGTAATCGAAGCCTACTGTCGAGGGCTTCAGGTGCTGCGGAGTCTCGCTCGGGTAGGCGGGGTACTGCGGCGGCTGGGCCAGCATGGCAGGTGTCGAGACGAGCAGAGCGGCAGCGAGGACAACATAGCAGGGCAGTGCGGGCATGGAACTCCTGGTGGCGCAGAACTTGGGCATGAGCGCGCAACGTCAGCGCGGATCGGAGACGCAGGGGAATGTGAGTGGCAAGCTAACACACGATATCGTGCTGGGCAAAGGTTCGCGTGTTCCCGATCAAACTCCGGTAGCGACCACGAAGTACTGCGCCGACTCTGACCCCGGATTGCGCACCCCATGCAGTTCGCCGGAGTGGACGAAGGCCGCGGCTCCGGGACCGATCACGCGCGTCTTGCCGGCGATGGTGACCGCGAGATGGCCCTTCATCATCAGGAAGAGCTCTTCATGCTCGTGGGTGTGTGGCGGATGCGGTGAACTGCCCGGGGCGAGCGTCGTCTCATGCACCTCGAGGTGATCGTTGGAGTGCGTGGTGCCTTCGAGGATGGCGCGGCTCTGGTTGGCACCGTTCTGGTGGACCGGCAGCTCGTCGTAGGTCTTCGCGAACGAGGCAAGTGGCTCGTTCTTTCCCGGTGCGGTGGTCTGTGCATGCAGGCCGCGCATCGTCGCGGCACCGGCGAGCGCAGAGAGGGAGAGCAGCATCGAACGGCGGGTAGCGTCCATAGCGCCACATCCTACAGCGGCGTTGGCGAGCTGTGTAGACCCGCGTGAGACCATGATTTGGAACCGATGCGCCTGATCCTCTTTGCTCTTCTGCTGATTGCGACGACCGCCGTCGCCCAGAACCCGTCGCCGGTGCCGACGCTGCCGCCGACCCCCACGCAGGGTTCTCCCGCGACACCGACTGCTTCGTCGGCTCCGACCGTGCCCGCGCCGCTGCCCGCCTGGGCCCGTATCCCGGCCGACGCGATCTCCTCCGGCATTCTGGATGGAGCGGGTGGCTGGCAATGGAATCACGATCCCTACACTGGCGGCGCGACGCAGCCCACTTCGAACTACCCAATTCACCCCGATGGCGCGCAGGGGTTCGCGGGGCGGCAGTTCGTCGCGCCCTACTCGGGCGGCCCGCACACGGGCGCGCTGTGGCATCTGGCCTTCGACTCGGATTCGCGCGCACAGCACTTCGCGTATACGGCGAAGGTGTACCTGGTCACACCCGATCAGATCGAGAACGTCGAGATGGACATGAACCAGGTAATGGACGACGGGCGCACCGTCATCCTTGCACTGCAGTGTGCCGGAGGGTCGAAGACCTGGGAATACACCACGGCTGCAGACAATGCCACGCACTGGCATCCGTCAAACATCGCGTGTAATCCAGCGAACTGGGGCGTGAAGACGTGGCATAAGGTGGGCCTGTTCACGGAGCGCGATGCCGCGGGGAACGTGACCTATGACGGCGTCTGCTTCGATGACGTGTGCCAGGCCTTCCAGGGGGCCGCGGGACCGTCAGCGCTGGCGCTTCACTGGGCGCCGCACGAGCTGCTGCTGAACTACCAAACAGATGCTGCGCAGGCGACCGGCATCATGGACAGCTATCTGCGCGATCTAGAGATCTATCGCTGGTAGAGGGGTCGCAGCAGCCCTAATCGGTGCCAAGCGCGAGCGGGGCATCGCTGAGCGCGCGTGGCGTGCCCTCGACCTCCTGATCGCGATATTGCAGCCGGTACAACCGCCAGTAGATTCCATGCTGTGCCAGCAACTGCTGGTGCGGACCATGCTCGCGCAACTGCCCCTTGTGCATGACGAGGATGGTGTCGGCGCGCTGCACGGTGGAGAGCCGGTGCGCGATGATGACCGAGGTGCGTCCGGTGACCATGCGGTCGAGCGCGGAGCGCACACGCAACTCGGTCTCGGTGTCGACGGACGATGTCGCCTCGTCGAGGATCAGGATGCGTGGCCGGTGCGCCAGCGCTCGGGCGAAGTTGATGAGCTGCTTCTGCCCGGTGGACAGCCCCGCTCCCCGCTCCCGCAGCGGCTCGTTGAAGCCACTAGGTAGGCTGCGGATGAAGTCGCTGACATTCACCTCTTCGGCCGCGCGCTCCATGTCCTCATCCGTAATAGTTGCTGTCCCAAGCCGGATGTTCTCCGCAATGGTGCCGCTGAAGAGGAACGGGTCCTGCAGCACGACCCCGAACTCCTTGCGGAGCGCGGTGAGCTCGTGTTGCCGCACATCCTGTCCATCGATCAGCACCTGTCCGCGCTGCACATCGTAGAAGCGCATCATGAGCGAGATGATGGTGGTCTTGCCCGCACCGGTATGGCCAACGATGGCTGCGGTCTCGTTCGGCTCGATGCGGAAGGAGACGCCGCGCAACACCCACTCGATGGACATCGCATCGAGCTGGGCCGGTGTCGCCGCCTCGATCGCTGCTGTCTGCTCCGGCGTGAGCCGCTCGTAGGTGAACCACACATCGCGAAATTCGATGCGCCCCGTTGAGCGCGTCGGCAGAGCCTGTGCGGGTGACGTGATCTCCGCCTCGGTATCCAGCAGCTTGAAGACACGCTCACTTGCGGCCATCGCGGCCTGCAGGATGTTGTACTTGTCCGAGAGGTCCTGAATTGGCCGGAAGAAGCGCTGGGAATACTGAATGAACGCCACGAGCACACCGATCGTGACGGCGCCGCGCAGAACGCCGCGCCCACCCAGCCAGATGACCAGCGCGATAGCGATCGAGGACAGAAGCTCTACCGCGGGATAGTAGAGCGCATAGGCCAGGATCGCGTCCTTGAACGCCTCCATGTGAGTGCGGTTCACGGCCTCGAAGTCGCCATACGCACGCTTCTCACGGCCGAAGAGCTGGACCACGCTCATGCCGGTCACGTGCTCCTGGGTAAACGCGTTGATTCGCGCGATCGCTGTGCGAATGCGGCGATAGGAGTCGCGGACGCTCTTGCGGAAGACCCGCGTGATCAGGACGATGATGGGCAGCACTGCAAATGAGATCAGCGCCAGCCACCAGCTCATCCGTAGCATGACGAGCACGATCCCGAGCAGGACGAAGATGTCCTCGAAGATGGCAAACACGCCTGAGGTGAACATCTCGTTCAGCGCGTCTACGTCCGAGGTGAGCCGCGTCACGAGACGTCCGACCGGATTGCGGTCGAAGAACGCGACGTGCATACGCTGGAGATGACGGAAGATCTCCGAGCGCATGTCGTACATGATCTTCTGGCCCGTCCACTGCATCAGGTACGTCTGCGTAAACTCCAGCACATACGAGAAGCACAGGGAGCCGATGTAGAGCATCGCTACCTGGGTGATCCCGGTTGCAGGCGAGTCGCTGAGATGACGCCCCAGCCAGGTTCCGTGGGCGCCGGCGGTGTCATGCGTCATGTAGCGGTCGACCGCGATTTTGGTCAGGTAGGGACCGAGGACGTCCGCCAGTGCCTTCAGAATGATGGCGGCCAGCGACACGCCAGCCTGCCACTTGTAAGGCTTCAGGTAGGTGAGGAGCCGCCCCATCAGCCGGCTGTCGTATGCCTTGCCGACGACGTCGTCCTCATGCACCGCGGGCTTCTTCTGCTCTGTCTCCGGGCCCGGCCGGCTGCTGCTCTGCTTAGTGGTGGTCTCTTCCGGCATTCCTGCTTCCATTCTACGGACCGCTGCGGCCGCGGTCGAAACCGCAGCCCGGCAAAGGGGGCTGCTCCGAGGCAGCGGCTGTCACAATAGATGAATGCAGGACAGCCTTGGCCTCTATATCTCGATCCCGTTCTGCCGGGCCAAATGCACCTTCTGCAATTTCGCGTCGGGTGTCTTCCCGCTCTCCGAGTCCGACCGCTACCTCGATCGTGTTGCGCGTGAACTGGGCGAGAGCCAGGGTCGCGCTGGGGCTGCTGGGTGGCATCTGCCAGCGGAGTTGGGGAGTGTCTACCTGGGCGGTGGCACGCCGAGTACGCTGACTCCGGGGCAGTTGCGGCGTCTCTTTGCCGCCGTGCGGGAGAACTTCGAAATTCTGCCGACGGCTGAGATCACCATTGAGTGCGCACCCGGGCAGATCACGCCTAAATTCCTTGAAGCGATGGTTGAGGTTTCTACTACAAGGGCAAGTCTAGGTGTGCAATCCCTGGTGGACAGCGAAGCGGCTGCCACAGGCCGAACCCACACTCGATCAGTCGTCCAGGACGACGTGCGCCGGCTGCACCAAGCCGGGCTGGCGGTCAACATTGACCTGATCGCCGGACTCCCAGGGCAGACCCGGGCGAGCTGGGAGGAGTCGCTCGAGGCGCTTGCGTCCCTTGATGTCGCCCACGCCAGTATCTATATGTTCGAGGTGGACGAGGACTCGCGGCTCGGTCGCGAGCTGATCGGCGGCGGCGTTCGCTATGGCGCAGGGCTGGTTCCCACCGACGATACGGTGGCAGCTATGTACGAGCGTGGCTGTGAGCGGCTGGAGCAGATGGGCCTATTTCAATACGAGATTTCGAACTTCGCGCGGCCGGGTGCAGAGTCGGCCCACAACCTCCGCTACTGGCACCGCGAGCCCTACCTCGGGGTCGGGCTGGACGCTCACTCCATGCTGCGCACCCGGAACGGACAGGCCGTGCGCTTCGGAAACACCGATGATTTGTCGACGTACCTCGAAGGCCGGAGCGCGCTCGAGCCGGTGCATCTGGACCGCACTGCGGAGCTTGAGGAGGCCTGGTTTCTCGGCCTGCGGCTGAACAAGGGCGTATCGCTTGCTGCGATAGAGCAGGCATTCGGGCCTTCAGCGCTCGCTGAGGCTTGGCCGGTGCTTGATAGATTGCTCGCGGAGGCTCTGCTGACAGGTAGCCACGGCCGACTTGCACTCAGCGCGACGGGGCGGCTGCTCTCGAATGATGTGTTTTCGCGATTCCTAACGACAGAATCCGTTCTTTGACCGCTTCGGACGAGTAGCTGGCCGACGGCTTATCACTCGTGCTGCGAAAGCGACAGCGTGTTGCCGTCCGGATCTTTGAACCAGGCGACCTTGGCGCCGTTTGGGGCGGTCCAGATGCCGAGCTCGTCCTGCTCGAAGAAGCCGAACCGCTCGAAGACCACGCCGCGGTCCCGCAGTTCGCGAACATCCTCCTCGATCCGCACACTCTCCCAGCCCAGGATCGTGAATGGCGCGGGAGTGTAACTTTCGACGCGGACCACGCGGATGGTGGCCCCGTTGGGGACTCCACAGCGGAAGACCAGTGCAAACTGGTCATCGGCCACGAAAGAGAGCTTGAGCACATGCTCGTAGAAGTTGCGGGCACGTGCCGCATCACGCGTTGCGACGAAGCCGATCAGCCTGGTTAGCGGCGCCATGATGGGCCTCCCTTTCACGGCGCTGAGTCTACCATCCTGCCGGTGTCGACAGTGGAGTAGGCAAGCGCTACTTACCGTCGCCAGTCGCCGGGACACCGTAGCTGAGGATGGCGTTCGTCACCAGTGCGTAGGAGCCAATGGTCTCGCCACGATAAAGCGGGTTGTTGGCGAAGAGTATTGTGGTGCCGCGACCCACGTGCGCCTCCACCACGGCTACATGCTCGGCAAGCGACTCGCTTTGGTCAAGCAAGCCCGCGACCAGCAGAGTTTTGGCGTCGGCATAGCGCAGCAGAACCTGCGGGCGGTACGCGTCCGGGATGACATTTGGATTGTTCCGCGTCTGCTCCACGGTGAGGGGCTGCGGCTCCCACGTTTTGGCCTTGACGAGCGCCGGTGGTGCAACGAAGCGTCGATCCTGCGGCTCGTCCGGATCATCCACGCCGCCGCGCCCCGTGGGCCGGGGTGTCTTCGCCTCGGTACGCAGGGAAGCGTCGCTACCCAGCAGGTTGCTGACGTTGAAGGCCATCCCTTTCTCGCTGTAGACGGCAGGAGGCGCGGTGTAGCCGGCGAGCACCGCGCTGGTCGGCCCGTGTGTACCCGGTGCGGTGACGAATGCAGTGTTGAGGATGCTGCCCACGACCTTGACCGCCCCGGCAGGCGCCACCGACACGCCCGGAGCGAAGTTGTGATCGATAGCGAACGCAGCCGCGTCCTGGGCCGCGATCAGCATGCCACCCTGTTCGACAAAGGTGCGCAGGTGGGCAAGTCCGCTTTCACCCAGTCCAGGACGGATATCCGGGGTGGTGTCTGTGTGGCCCAGGTTCGGCGTCAGCTCCGTCACTTGCCAGGGCATGGCATTGCCCCACATCGGCAGTCCATCCACGATGCGGTGTGCATTGCTTTCGCCGCCCACTGGCGCAAACAGAATGATGTCGTACTTCGAGCGAAGATCTGCTTCAGCCGCTGCTGTCTGCGTGCTGATGTAGCTGTAGGGGATCTGCAGGTTGTCGAGCGCGAGCCGCCACCAGCCCTCTTCCTGTGTGTTCAGCCACGTGTGCATCAGGGCAATTCGTGGCGCGGGCACGGCGTGGCTGGCGACGTTGGGCGGCTCGGCCGCGACCGCCGCCAGGTGCAAGGGGGCGGCTGCCTTCTCAAGATCGCCGCCAGAGGTGCCGCGCACGATCCACGTGCCCGCAGGCCAGGTTTGGCCGGCAGCGGTGAAGGATGTATCCGACGCAGTGACGTTCGCTCCATGCAGCGCGTAACGCAGTGTGGCGAGCGAAGGATCGGCGTGATTTGCGATCAGGAAGGTGTCGCCGTCAAGGCTCTGTGCAGCGCGCGGCGCGGTCGGATCGGTGATCCGCTCCATCGCGGCCTTGAGGATTGCGGTATCGGTGATGCGCGCCGTGTCCACGCCGAACAGCGGTCCAAGCGACCAGCCGGTGTCGTCGTAAGGATGCTTTTGCGGGTCCTCCGGCGACCAGAACTGCCGATCGAGCAGTGCATCCGCGATACGGGAGTACGGCTGATCCATGCGAACGACATAGCTGCCTGCGGGGAAGGTGCGCTGCGTCGGGGGCTTCGGCGTGGCGGCCTTCGCATCGTCTTCCGATGGCGCGGGCGCGGGGATCGTGACCGTTGCGGGTGCGGTGAGCCGCTGCATTTCAACGTGCTGATCGCGCAGGATGCGGAGGAGCATGGCCTGGCGACTGGGCGAGGCTTCTTCGGCAGAAAGGACGTAAGCTGCCGGCCCGTTTTGCTCCGGCTTCTCGATCGAACGCTTGCTCTTCAGGTAGTAGTTATTGAGGAAGAGTTTGCCGTTCTGCGCGAAGTAGGACAGCGTTGTCAGCAGTGCGGTCTGTTCGTAGTTGTTGTTGTCTCGCTGCGACCACAACACCTTCGCGAGCGGCGGGTTCGGGCGGTACCAGGTGCGCGCGTACTCCTCTGGCGAGAGCTGCCGCTCGACCGTATCCGCGCCGCCGTTGCCAAAGGTCTCGTAGAGGCGGCTGATGCCGTTGTGCATCGCAGCCAGGAACATCAGGTACCCCGGACTCCACGTATCGAAGTCGCCGTGCGTGAAGACGCCGGGCATGCCCAGCTTGCCCATCTCCTGCACGTTGGACCAGCCGAGCATCTGCCATTCGTTGGTCAGGATGGGATCGATCCAGCTGTTGTACGGCTCGTCTCCCACGGTGTTGTCGTAAAGGAACGGCACAGACTCGTGCAGATCGTGCAGCACCTGCGCGTGCCAGGTCAGATAGGTGTTCAGAACATTCCGCGTCAGCGCAAGGTTCATCGTCATGGCGTCGCGGTTGTTGTCGTGCGCCACGTAGTGGCCCCAGTAGAGAAGGTGCGGGTAGGTCTCACCCGGGTGCGCCTTGTGCCACCTGTATATGTCCACCATGCGGTCGCGACGTCTACTTCGACCACGGGCGTGATCAGCGTGATCATGTGCGAGCGGATGTACTTAATGTACGGCGCATCGTCGACAGCGAGCCGATAGGCAAGCTCCATCAACGCGGTGGGCGCGCCTGTCTCCGGTGAGTGAATCGTGCCGGTGATGTAGTACACAGGCGTGGTCTGGGCGACGAGCGCTGCTGCTTTCCCGTCGTCGAGGCCAATCTGCCGCGGGTCGGCCAGCTTGGCAAGCCGATCGTCATTCGCCTTCTGCTGATCGAGCAGTGCAGCATCGGCGACTGCGACGGCAATCATCTCGCGGCCCTCTTCCGTGTGGCCGATGGTAACGACACGCACGCGTGGGGACGCCGCAGCCAGTGCCCGGAAGTACTTATAGACGTCCTCAGCGTACGGCAGCCGGTCCGGCGCGCCAGCGACATCGCCCAGAACTGTCGCGGGAGTGGGCACGGTCTGCGATGCGGGCAGGTAATCGGTGAGTGGCGAGTTAAATTCAGGCCTCGTCGTGTACTGGCGAATCTTCGCCGTGTAGCTCTCGTCCATCGCCTGGTGCGGATCGCGGGCGTATGCATCAGTTGTGAGCGAGGCCGATGCGGCGGGAGTGGCGGCAGAGAGTGCCAGGCCAAGGCAATGCATAAGGGCAAGGGGAAGCAGGACACGGCACATCAAAGGCATCGGTACTCCAGGCATGTTCAGTTCGGCCAACAGGGTAGCAGCCCGCAGGAAGAACTTAAGGGCAGGCGCCGAGAGACGGATTAACAAAAGCGGCGGCCAGCGCGAGGTCTGGCCGCCGCTCCAGAGAGTGTTACTAGAACCCGTAACGCAGCGAGAACTGCATCACGCGTGGCGAGGTCAGCGTCTTGCTGTAGACGCCGAGCGTCCCGCTGGTCAGCTGCTGATTAAGGCTGCTGCCGTTGGTGTCGAAGCGAACTGAATTGGTGACGTTGAACACGTCCCAAGCGAAGGCCAACGTGTTTTCGCGGTACACGTGCCAGGTCTTTGCCAGGCTGCTGTCGATGTCGAAGTAGCCATCGCCACGGAATTTATTGCGCTCCCCGGCTTCGCCCGGGAAGGGGAGACGCATGGGTGTGTCGGAGCCGGTGACCGCATTGTTAATGGTGTCGGGATCCGCAAACACCTGGGGCGCACCGCTCGCGTCGATGTGCTTGTGGATCTTGATCGGTCCGGTTTGCACGCCGTAGCTCTCGATCTGCCAGTTGGTCGACCAGCCCGGCGCGTACACCGAGAAGGGAAGACCGCTGGTCCAGCGGCTAAGACCCGAGAGCTGCCACCCGCCGATCAATGCGTTGGTGAGGTGATTCGCTCCACTACCGAGCAGCTTGCCGCGACCGAATGGAAGCTGATAGATGGCGTCCACTGTAACCAGGTGACGGATGTCGAAGTCGGAAGGGGCGCGGTTGAGAGAAGGTTTCCAGCTATTCAGGATCGTACTGAAGGTGCTGTTAGACCCAAGTTCGTTGGCGCGCTGCGTATCCGAACCCATGTCGATCGAGTTTGAAAATGTGTAATTGAAGTCGAGTTGCAGACCGTGGCTGCTGGGGTGGCGCAGGATGAACTGACCGGAGTTGTAGTAGCTCATGCCGATCGAAGACCACGCATACAAGGAGGAAAACTGGCTTTGGTAGAAGCGCGGGCTGTTGTCTGGGCAGCCATATCCGCAATAAAAGTCGAGGTCGGCGAGGGAGGTCGTCTCGCCCGCACCGTAGCGATTCAGAGCCCACTCATTGGAATAGATCGCCTGAGTGGCGCTCACACCATCTCCGGCTAGTTGAGGAAACACGTCCTCGAAGTACTGAATAGGCGCCACTGTGGCATTCGCGTCACCCTGATTTGCGTCCACCACCTTCGAGAGCTGTGTCCCTGCTGTGAAGTAATCGCCGCCACCGCCGTTCGGATCGACAAGGTTGGTGGGTTCGGCCAAGTCAAGCTGCTGCATAAGGTGCCGTCCCAGGCGACCAACGTACGCTGCTTCGAAGGTGAACCCACCCGGCAGCAGCCGCTGCACAGAGAGATCAAACGACTCTGAGTAGGGTGTCTTCAGTTTGTTGTCGATGCCCCAGGTGATCGCGAAGCCGCAATCTGCGCCCTTCGGTGCCGTGTACGGGTACTGCAGTGTCTGTGGAGTAGTGCAACTGCTGATGCTGGGGATGTTCTGCGGCCCCGTGAACCGCGGAGCAGTGTTGACTGTCTGCACGCCGGCGGGATTAGTGATGGATGTCGTGAGACCAAACGAGCCGAACTGGTCAAACGAGTTCACGATGCCCTCGCCGAAGTGATCGAAGTAGATACCGAAGCCGCCCCGAATCGAGGTGCGGCTATCCGGCGCGTAAGCGAAGGAGAACCGGGGCGCGATGTTGCCCTTCTGCTTGCTCCAGTAGCCGGGCTGGTGGTACGTCGGACCGCCCGGGGTAAACGAGATCAGCGGCTGATCCACTTGTCCATGCGCAGCAGCAGCACCGCGATTAAGGAACCACTGGTGCGTGTCGATCGTCGGGATCACCTGCTGACCATGAACTTCGTAGGGCACCTGCAGAATGGAATGCCGAATGCCGAAGCTGATCGTGAGCTTTGAACTCGCATGCCAGCTGTCCTGCAGGAAGTACTCGAACTCGTTTGATCGGAAGCTGCGATGGATCAGAGAGCCATCCTGGTACAGGTCGCCCTGTGCTCCGCCGTTCGCCACCTGGTAGTTGTAATTGCCGGTTACGGAGGGAACGACCCCGATCAGGTTGGCGTAGGCGATTAGGTAGCTGTTTGAGAAGCCCCCATCCACTGGCGGGAGACCGATGTTTCCAGGCTGCGGCACGGTTGGCAGACCCTTTGCGGGCGATCCCAGCCAGTACGGGTTGCTGCTGGCACCATTGAACGAGACTTCGTTTGAGGCGCGATTGTTGTTGATCAGGCGCCAGTTCACTCCAGCCTGAAGCGTGTGATTTCCCTTGGTCCAGGTAACGTTGTCGATCAGGTTGTGCACCGGAACATTCACGATCGTGGAGCGGGTCTGCGCGGTGGCCTGCGCCATGAAGCGAAAGTCAACGTAGTCGCCCGTACCGATGCCCCGGTTGCTGTAACCCTGCCGGATGTAGCCATAGCGCAGATCGTTGATCAGATTTGTGCCGAAGCTCCAGGTGTCGCCGGCAGCGATGCCCTTGGTGTTATCAGTGAAGACGCTCGAGGCGTGCTGACCGGGGAAGTTTTCGGTGCCGGCACGGGTGTCCTTCTGCAGGTTGCCGCGCACGAAGAGGTGCTGTGCCTGGTTCAGTTGGTAGTCGAGCTTGAAGATGGACGTATTCAGCGTGGCCGGCGCGGGGGAGGAGAAGGAGTAGGAACCGGTGTTGTAGCCATCTCCCGTCGCGAAGCCAGTGTTTGTTGGATACAACGCGAAGTAGGCGAGGGCGGCGGCGTCCGGACCGGGGCCGTTGGGACAATTGACGCAGCCTGAGTCGAGTTGGGCGACCTGCGCGGCGGTGAGCGTCTGCGTGGTGTTGTTGCTCGGGTAGACCAGGTTGCCGGCCTTGTATGCGGCCGTCGGCACCGTCTGCGTGACCTGCACGTTTTCTGCCGTGCGCTGCCCTTCATAATTGAAGAAAAAGAAGAGTTTGTCCCGGATGATGGGACCGCCGAATGAGCCACCAAAGGTGTTGCGAATCAGCTTGCCGGGCTTGTTCGGTAGTCCGCTGGCCAGTTCCGACTGCTTATTGAACCAGTCGTTTGCCACTGTGTTCGACGGACGGTAGTACTCGAACGCATCGCCGTGAAACCGGTTGGTGCCGGACCGAGTGACCAGCGAGACCTGAGCGCCGGAGGAGCGGCCACTCTCGGCTGTGCTGTTGGTGGTCGCGACGCGGAACTCCTGGGTCGAGTCAATTGTCGAGCGCAGTACACCGGTGAAGGCGTAGCCGTTGGTCTGGTCGTTGTCGTCCAGTCCATCGAGTGTGACGTTGCCCTGGTCCGAGCGCGCTCCTGCGACTGCACCGGTCCGGCTGTCTGTGTTCTGGTCCACTTGGCGGCCGAGATAGAGCACACCCGGCTGCAGACTCAGAAGATCCGGCACATTGCGGCCCTCCGAGGGGAGCGCCTCGATCACCTGGTTATCGAGCGCATTGCCGATGCTTGCGTCGGTGTTGTTCAAGGTCTGCGCTTCGGCGCTGACGTTGACTGTCTCACTCGCCTGCACGCCCATTTGGAAGTTCACAGTTGCCGGCTGATTGACGAGCAGTTGTGCCGTCTTGCTCGATACACCAAAGTTGGCAGCCTGTACGGTGATCGTGTAACTACCGGGCGCAATCTGTGGGAATTGGTAGAGGCCGGAGTTATCCGTTTTACTTGTAGCTTCTGCGCCAGTGGCGTCATTCTTAATCGTGACCTGCGCATTGGGCACCAGTGCGCCGGATCCATCGACGACCGTGCCACGCAGGGCGGTGAAGCTGGTTTGCGCCAGCAGCGGAACCACAGGTAGGGCGAGCAGCATCGCGGGCGCGAGCCGGTTGAATCGCATCGACAGAGCCTCCAGAAAAACCAACCAAAGACAATCAGGACAGCAAGTGTGTTCGTTGCACGTGCACGAAACACTACTCCACTAAGGACCTTGACTGCGGGACTTTTCTATCGACGACAGGGTCGAGCAGACACTGACAACTGGGCAGCATCTGTTGAGCGGGTATTATCGCCCGGTAAGGGCAGTGGGGCAACCCGCTAATCAACTTTCGCAAGCAGGTCGCGCCTGCGACTTATATCTGCACCAGGTCTGCAGCGGACGTTTCATGTGGCGCGGAAAGCTTCGCTCGGTGCGTCATGGATACAGCCGCACCCGCTGCCATCCTTCATCGTGCCGCGTGTACAGCATGCGGTCATGCAGGCGGTACGGACCATCCTTCCAGAACTCAATGCGAAGCGCGCGGAGCGCGAAGCCGGTCCAATGTGGTGGGCGGGGGACCTCGCCGGGATAGCGAGCCGCCAGATCGACTGCTGCCTGTTCGAGCGCTGCACGGTCCGTCAGCGGCCGCGATTGAGCCGATGCGGCGGCACTGATCTGGCTTTTGCGCGAGCGGCTATGGAAGTATTGATCCGCGCGTTGCGGCGACACCTCGGTCAACGAGCCCTCAACACGAATCTGCCGGCGTAGCGACTTCCAATGCAGGCACAAGGCAGCTTGCGGGTTGGCGCGGATTTCCTCACCCTTCTGACTCTCTGCGTTCGTGTAGAAGACGAATGCTGCGTCGTCATCCATCTCTTTCAGCAGAACCATGCGCACTGATGGCGACCCCTTTGGCGTGGCGGTCGCCAGCGCCATGGCATTCGGATCGTTCGGCTCGCTGCTCTCGGCTTCAGCGAACCAGGCGCGGAAGCAGGGCATGGGGTCGACTGCCTCGGGAGCAAACGGGTCGGTGATAAGGACGTCCCGGTTCGTGCTCACTTCGCCTCCGATGGGGTGAAGTCGCGGATCTCCGCGACCGTCTTCGCGTCCAGGTGCTCGAGCATGTCCACCACGAGGTCGACCATCTTGTCGAAGTCTCCGCGATTCACGATGCCGTTGTGCGCGTGCGTGTAGCGCACCGGCACAACCAGGTTGACCGTTGGCGTTCCGCCGTTCGATGCCTGCATCTCGGCGGAGTCGTCTCCATAGCCCTGCACCAGATCAAGTTGCAGGGGCATGCTCGCGTGCTCCGCCGTCTCGCGAACGAAGCGCACCAGTTTGCGGTTGGGCAGTGTGCTCGAATCGTAGAGAAACAGTCCGGGGCCCGCACCAAGCTTGGCCTGCGTCTCCTCCGGATGCCCGGGGTAAACATCGCCCGTGATGCCGCCCTCGATCGCGATCCCGAGATCGGGCTTCACCACTTGAGCCGCAGTCTTGGCTCCGCGCAGCCCGATCTCCTCCTGCGTAGTTGCTGTGTAGAAGAGTTGGTTGGGGTGCGGCTTCGCTGCGGTCCGGCGCATCGCTTCGAGCAGCACGGCACAGCCGATCCGATCGTCCCACGCCTTCCCGAGGTAGTTTTCGCTGCCGTTCATGACGAGAAACGGCGAATCCGGCACGACAGGATCGCCCGGCTCAATCCCCATCGCGGCTGCCGAAGCCGCGTCATGCGCCCCGATGTCGAGCGTCAGGATGTCTCGCGGAAACGTCTTACCGCGTTCGTCGAGGGGCACGACGTGAATATCGCGAATGCCAGTCACGGCGTGCACCGGGCCCTTGCTGCCGAGGATGATCCAGCGCTGATCGACCAGCGCCTGATCGAGCCAGCCGCCCAGCATTTGCATGGTGAGCAGGCCGCCCGGTGTGACGCGTCGCACCATTCCGCCGAGCTCGTCCATATGTGCGTCAATCATGATGCGCGGCCCGCTTGAGCCCTGCTGCGCAATCACGGATCCCATGCCGTCATAGCGAATCGAGGCGGCGTGCGGCTTCATGTTGCGCACCATAATCGCGCGCACGGGCTCCTCGGCTCCCGGCGGTCCCGCCGCGTTGCTCAGTTCTTCGAGGAGCTGCACCGTCGCATCGCCGGAAGACGGGGCAGACTGGGCTGAAACAGGAGAGTAAGAAAGCAACAAAGCAGAGACGAGCAGTGGGACCGCGACACGCAAGTGCATGGGCTAGACACTATCACCGCTCGCGGGCACTCTCGGCCCCGACCCGAGGCTGCCTTTTATTAAGATCGATGGCATGGCAGAGAGCAGAACAACAGAGCTGGTGGACCGCCCCGCAGTGAATGGGCACGCAGCCCCGAGCGATGCGAGCATGGGAGCCCCGAGCGGTGCGAGCAATGCAGCCCTGAACGGCGTGGCCACTATCGACCTGCGCAGCGACACCGTGACCCGTCCCACACCGGCCATGCGCGAGGCCATGGCGACGGCCGACGTCGGCGATGACGTGTACGGCGAGGACCCGACCGTGCTTCGGCTGGAGACCTGCGCCGCCGAAATCTTCGGCAAGGAAGCGGCTCTCTTTGTGCCGACTGGCACCATGGGCAACCAGATCGCCGTACGGCTGCACACGACGCATGGGCAGGAGGTCATCTGCGAGCGGCGCGCGCACCTCGTCGATTGGGAGATGGCGATGGTCTCCGCCTTTAGTGGCTGCCAGCTGCGGCAGGTGGAGGGCGTGCGCGGGGTGCTCTCCTGGGACGCGATCGCGTCGGCGGTCGCGCCATCCATCTACTATCGCGCGCAGACTGGCCTGCTCGCGCTTGAGAACACGCACAACATGGCGGGAGGCACGGTTACGCCCCTCGCTGTGCTCGAAGAGATCTGGGCCGGCGCACGTGACCGCGGGCTTCCCGTACACCTTGACGGGGCTCGTGTGTTCAATGCGGCTACTGCTCTGGGTCTGCCAGTCAGTACCATGACGCGCGGCTTCGACACGGTGATGTTCTGTCTGTCAAAGGGACTCTGCGCCCCGGTCGGCTCGCTTCTGGTAGGCACGCGGGCGCTGATCGAACGCGGCCGTTCCATTCGCAAGATGTTGGGTGGTGGTATGCGGCAGGCCGGCGTCCTCGCCGCTGCTGGCCTGATTGCGATCGAGGAGATGCCGGCGCGTCTTCACGAAGATCACGCAAATGCCAAGTGGTTGGCAGAGCAGGTTGCCGCGCTGCCGGGGTGTGACATCGATCTCGCCACGGTGCAGACCAACATTGTCATCTTCCGGCCGCTGCAACTACCGGCTTCGCAGGTGGTCGCCGGGCTGAAGGAGCACGGGATTCGGTGCGGAACCGCCGGCGCTGACGAGGTGCGCTTTGTCACACACCGGGATGTTGACCGGGCGGGCTGCAGGGCTGCCATCGAGGCGTTGCGCGAGCTCCTGTCTCCTGGAAACTGATGCCGGGTCTCCGGACTGGTACGCGGCACCCGAAGATGCGGGGGGCAAGGAATGTGGACAGCTCCAGTCCGATATAATGAAGTCACTATGCCCAAGTATTCGATCGTCGTTCCATTCCACAACGAAGAGGAGAATGTCACCGCCCTCTATGACCGTCTGAAGGCTGTCATGGAGAGCATTGGAGACAGCTTCGAGCTGGTGCTGGTCGACGATGGGTCGAGCGATCGCTCCTACAAGCTGCTCGAGGAGATCGCCGCGGTAGACAGCCGCGTGCTGGTCGTCAAGCTGCGCCGCAACTTCGGCCAGACCTCGGCGCTCGCGGCCGGCTTTGACCATGCGCAGGGTGAGTTCATCCTGGCCATGGATGGCGACCTGCAGCACGATCCGAATGAGATTCCAAACTTCCTGGGCAAGCTTCAAGAGGGCTATGACGTCGTCAGCGGCTGGCGCAAGGAGCGCATCGACAACTTTGTGATGCGCCGCATCCCGTCACGCTGCGCCAACTGGTTGATGGCCAAGCTGTCCGGCGTGGATATCCACGACTTCGGCACCACGTTCAAGGCGTACCGGCGCGAGGTGATCCACAACATCCCGCTCTACGGAGAGATGCACCGCTTCATCCCGGCGCTCGCCTCCTGGTACGGCGCATCGATCTGCGAGATTCCGATCAGGAACGTGAATCGAGAGCGCGGCAAGAGCCACTACGGCATCTCGCGCACCTTCCGCGTCTTCTTCGATCTCCTCACGATCCGCTTCCTGCTCAAATACATGACGCGGCCGCTGCACTTCTTCGGGTCCTTCGGCGCGCTCAGCATTCTGTTCGGTGGGCTGGTCTCGATGTTCCTCGCGGGGCTGAAGCTGTTCACTCACCAG